>JAAYJG010000121.1 GCA_012523055.1 Ruminiclostridium sp.
AGGGTTTGACAATGGAAATTACTTTTCGAAAATCTTTTTTAAATTAAAGGGAATTACTCCACTGGAATATCGTAAGCGTTTCTTAAGTGGTGCGCAATTTCACGATGGAACATGAGACCCTTCCCTGGGGTTAAATATGACAAAAGAAGCTGAGCTCCGCCATTTGGATTCAGGTGTTAAATTTGATCAAGGTAGAAAAACAATTCATACAAAACCAATGATCTGTAACTCTATTAGCAAGCCTGCCATTATGTGAAATAAAATTAGATCTACACAAAGCACAAATAAAAGGCTATAGTATTTATGTACATCAATTTGATCGGGTCCATAGGAGCACAGGCAAAATGAACAAGGGTAGAATTATTTTATTCGCAGTGATAATTATGGCTGCTGGAATCATAACAGGGGTATTTATTTTTAATGCATTGTGGACAGAATCGGATGCACCTGGTTCTTCGACCGTAGAGAATGAACCCATTATTGACGATAATGCACAGCTGCCACCCGCTGCTGATCCACAGCGCGATAAGGGCCTGAAGGCAGAGTATAAACTAACAAACGGCCAAAAATATTACATGCCTCTTGCTGAGGAGGGCGATATAAATGTCCTTTTGATCGGGGAGGATGCCACCAGCGAGAACTGGGACACGATCATCATCGCATCGGTTTCCGAAAAGAACAAGAGGATCCGGATGATCAATATCCCCAGGGACATTTATATGGATTACAGCGAGGATATATTAAGCCAGCTGCGTGAAAAATCACCGAAGCTGTATGAGGCAAAAGGCTTTCAGAAAATTAACGCAGCCCATTCGGTTGGGGCGAGGATCGGTTATGAGGACGGCAAGGGTTATTTCGGAAACAGTCATATCGATTTTTTGGCTGATCTGATCTATGAAATTTTTCAAATGCCCATACATGATTATGCCTATGTGAACACAAAGGGCTTCAGAGATATTGTCGGTCTGTTCGGAGGCGTGGACCTTGAAGTTCCGATTCGAATGAAATATGATGATCCCGAGCAGGATCTTTATATTGATCTGCAACCAGGATATCAGCACCTAAACGCAGAACAGGCGGAAGGGTTTGTCAGGTTTCGGCAGGGCTATGACGAAAACGGCGAATTTCAAAATTATGGTGAGCAGCTGCGCAAGGAAAACCAGAACAAGTTTATAGAAGCTTTTTTTAAGCAGCATGTCACATTGAAGAACCTTGGTAAAGTAGATGAACTGACCAATCTGGTCAGTAAAAACGTCCGCACCAGTGTCACAAATGTTAAAGTAATTGCTTCATACGTCAACTTGTTGCGCAAAGCCCTAAGTGGTAATTATGTTCAGGAGTCTTTGATCATTGAATTGAATGACTCCAAAAAAATAGATGGTGTATTTTTTGATATTTTGCGCACCGAGTAGTATACGGTAGCTTAAAGCCATTATTTCCAGCCACTAAAAGCCAAAAGATAAACTTCAACCGCGGCAGCATTGTTTCACCTTTCCAGCGTAGAATAAAAATTGGGAAAGGTTTTTTTCATAAGCATCATACAAAGAGGCAAAATAACCGTATTATTGTGTAGTTGAACAAAATGAAACAAAAATAGCTTGGCACAGCTTCATCTGCAAGATGAATATTGGCAGTTCAACGGCAATAATTAAGAAAGGATGATATGAAGATGCTGAAGTATTTGGAAAAAACGCTCTACTTCGGGTTGGGATTGATTTCCTACTCTGCGGAGAAAGTGGAAGGCTTTGTAAACGAACTGGTTAAGAAGGGCGAGGTTGCTTCCGAAGATGCGAAGAAACTGGTCGATGAGCTGATTGAAAAAGGCGAGAACCAGAAGGAAGCCATCAGAAAGTTTGTTGAGGAAGAGGTTTCCAAGATCCAGAAAAAGAAACCCGATTTTGTCTCCAGGGACGAATTGAGAGAGATCATCAAGGAAGAGCTTGCCAAAAGTCAGGAACCGAAAGCGGAAGAATAACCCTGATGGAAAGCTTTTATGATCAAAAACCCTCCCATAGGGTACGTGTTTTTAAGAAACATTTGAAGGTGGGAGTGTTTTGGCTGAACATTTGAAACGGTTACTTACAACACAAAACGGGGGGCGAAAGCTCCCCAATCCTATCTCACTGAGAAAGCTTTCGGAGGACAGAAGCCGATGGAAAAGAGAATTGGCGTGGTCGGTATCGTGGTGGAGGATATGACGGTTGTTGCCAGAATAAACTCCATTCTACACGAATATGCCGGTTTGATTCTTGGAAGGATGGGCGTCCCATACCGTGAAAGAAACATCAGCGTCATCTCTCTGATTGTTGAAGGAACAACCGATCAGATTGGGGCTATGACGGGCAGGCTGGGGAACCTTCCGGGTGTTAATGTAAAAAGTGCGTTATCAAAGGCGGGAGTATAAAAAAATCCTGAAAAATGGCTAATCTTCTTACAAAAATCATCCGATACCAAGTATAAGTGATCTCACTGCTTAACTCAAAAATATTCGTATTACATACATTTTTATCCATTGGGTTAAGCTCCTGCAGTCATATATAGTTAAACAATATTTGTTACACTCAGAGCTATCAAGAATTGTGACTAATCATCCGGTAATCATCAAAGTGTTCACAACAGATTCCTTTTTCATAAGCGGCAGAATGGATTTCGACATTCTGCGAAAATGGGCACTGTGAAAAACAACCGGTATGCTGCATGTATATAAAGACAGAAATAGAAAGCTGCGATCAGGTATTTGGAAACCAGGGGTGGTTAGGAACAACACCCTGAAAAACGTAACATCAACAAAAAAGCTGTGTTGGTGTTTCAACCTACTCATTGAGGTGTTTACAAATGAAAAAAGATAAGAACGTTTTTATTACTGCACTGCAGGCAATGGTAAGGTTCTGCTTAAAGCTTTTTTACCGGAAAAAGACCTTTAGGCGAAAAGCCATGCAGGAAATAAATTTTCTGGCCCCCAAATCCGATTATCTGAACGGGTATAAAAAGCGCAGAAAAAGTGCCTGACATTTATCACGGGAACAGAACAGGTTATTCCAATCAATTCAGAAGTTGTGAATCAACTTCTCTTTTCCCATAAAAAAGTATTTATTGACACTTCAACCCGAACTAAGATATAATGGTAGCAACAATCTGGAACAAACCCGCAAGCCTGCCATCAAGCATTTTGTTTACGGTTTTGTTTGTAAGGTTGGTATACAGTCGTCATCCGTGTAATCATGCAATTACAATAAAACTGCCGTTTTTACAGTTTGTTTTACCTTTTTTCACAGTCTCAACCGACTTATGATAAATGACTACTACAGAAAGAACACCTTCTAGTAATTATAAAGCTACGAAAGAAATAAACAAAATTGTATTAGTTTATTTTTATTTTTTATGTTTGGGTGGTATAACATGTATGCTGGTCTTTGGAGAAGGTTTTTTGCTAGTGTAATCGACAATTTCCTGTACTCTGTCGTCTACTTTTTATGGCTTATAATTCTGTTCCCGCAAAAAGGGCTGAACTTCTTTGATTCCTTTCGGGCCATGCTGTATGAAGGGCAATTCATATGGTTTATGTTCCAGTACATCCTGTTCCCGTTAACAGCCCTGTGGCTGTACAATACCCTGTTTGAATGTTCATCGATGCAGGGCACGCTTGGCAAGGCGCTGCTTGGCATCAAGGTTACAGACTCCAGGGGGGACAGGCTGGGGTTCCTGAAAGCTTCGTTAAGGTGTCTGTGCAAAGTCGTGGTTTCTCCATTGTCGATTGTGGGGCTTTTCATGCCTTTGTTTACAAAGAAAAGGCAGGCTTTGCATGATATTCTTGCTGGCACTGTGGTTGTTCAGGGCGCCTATACCAAAGTAGACACAACCAAGGATCTTGAGGTTGAATTGTTGAAGGTACTCAACGAAGGTCACATCAAAACCTATGACGAGTTCCTTGAACGGAAAAAGCAGCTTGCGGGGGAATTAAGCAAAAAGGCTATTTAGAGCCAGGTAAACAGAAACTGCTTTACTAAAGCGCAAAAAGCCATATCGGTTCTTTTGCGCTTTTTTACGATGTTTTTCCCCATTAAATGGGTTCTGCGCACTCTCCCGTTCTTTACAAAAGGAATAATCCGTATTACAATTAAGGTTAATCAGTGGAATAGAAGTAGCCTGTAGAATGGATCTGAAACCATTGTTTTTTTATGCCCTGACAAACCATTTCCAAAGGAATGATTGGGCTTGAACAAATCATGCGCATATGTTGCCGCATGTAAAAGCAAATAGAGGATATCTGGATTGTTGCTGCTGTTACCGAACAGGTATCGGCTTGCAGAACAGGATAGAACCCGGGAGGGAATTTGTGGAAAGATATTTAACGAATTTTGATACAGGGACAATGCCAACAGAGCATTATGATGCCGTCATTATCGGCAGCGGCATTGCCGGGGTGTATACAGCCCTCCAGATGGAACGTGAGGTTAAGATTGCCATTGTGACAAAGGAAACGCTGGAGATCAGCAATTCCGTTTTGGCACAGGGCGGTATCGCAGTTTCTCTGGACAAGGAAGACTCACCGGCCTATCATTTCAAAGATACGCTTTATGCCGGCGCAGGCCTGTGTGATGAACAAACGGTGTGGGCTCTTGTGAATGAAGCGGCCGAAAACATCGGCATTTTATGCCGATACGGGGTTAATTTTGATCGGAGTGAGAACCATCAGCTGGCCCTTTCGCGGGAAGCCGCTCACAGCAAAAACCGGATTATACACACAGGGGACGCGACCGGCAAGGAAGTCTGTGACACATTGATTGCGGCCGTTTTGAAATACCCAAATGTAAAAATTCATGAGCGGACCTTTGCCATAGACATCGTTACACAGGATAATCAATGCAGGGGCCTGCTGGTCTACGATGAAGATTCAAAGGAGAAAAGGTTTCTGGCCTCAGACGCTGTCATTTGTGCTTCCGGTGGCTACGGGCAATTGTATCACTACACCACCAACCCGCCGGTCGCCACAGGAGATGGGGCTGCACTGGCGCACCGTGCAGGCTGCAAGCTGATGGACCTGGAGTTTGTTCAGTTCCACCCTACCGTCCTGTTTCACCCCCAAAATCGATCTTTCCTGATTTCCGAGGCTGTTCGCGGGGAAGGGGCTATCTTGCTGAATTCTAATGGTGAGCGGTTCATGCCGGGTTATCACCCGATGGCCGAACTCGCACCCAGAGATGTGGTTTCCAGAGCAATTTTTGAAGAAATTCAGAAGAATGAAACCACCCATGTATTTTTGGATATTTCCCACAAGGATACGGAATACTTAAGAAATCGTTTTCCAAACATTTATAAAACCTGTTTGGGTTATGGGATTGATATTACAAAGGATCGTATCCCGGTAGCCCCTGCGGAGCATTACTGCATGGGCGGAATACAGACGGATGCATGGGGCAGAACGGGAGTTGAAGGTTTTTATGCCTGTGGGGAAGCTGCCTGTAACGGGATTCATGGCGCAAACCGTCTTGCAAGCAACTCACTGCTTGAAGGCCTCGTCTTTGGAAAAAGGATTGCCCAGGAAGTGAGCCGGAATGTGTTTGAAAGGGAAGCCAAGGCAGTTACTCAACCCCGAACCCTGATTTTTCAGAAAACCTCTGGTGAACCACTGAAAAACACTGCTTCCCTGAAGGCACAAATTCGAAAGCTGATGACAAACAATGTCGGGATCATCCGCAATGAGGAAAAGCTTCAAAAAGCCATGACGAGGATTCTGGAGATCAAGGAACAGATACAGGGCAGGGAGTATTCCGACATTGAGCAATGGGAACTAATCAATATGGTCGCCTTGTCAGAGATGGTGATCAAATCTGCTCTTTTGCGCACCGAAAGCCGCGGAGCACATTACCGCACCGATTACCCGCAAACCGACGACATTCATTGGAAAAAGAACACAATCCTGTGAACACCGCGGAGGTGTTTTGAGCGCCCGCGTTCCGGCCTTTGCACAAGCAGCAGCGCTCGTTGAATGAAATCAATAAGGAGGCCTGCCGCATGGAAAAATGGATGATACGGGAAGTTCTTGAAAGGGCATTTCGGGAAGATATGCCCATGGGGGACATTACGACAGATTGTACGGTTCCGTTGAATGAAAGCTCCCGTGCGTTTTTGATAACCAAACAGGAAGGCGTGGTCTGCGGCATGGAGATTGCGATGGAAGCATTCAAAATGCTCGATCCCAATGTCCGATTAACCCCCTTGGTACAGGATGGTGATTTTGTTGAAAACAAAACCCGTATTCTGGAGATCGAGGGCAACAGCAGGGCACTGCTGAAGGCTGAAAGAACAGCCCTGAACCTTCTGCAAAGGCTTAGTGGAATTGCTTCCATTACAAGGCTGTATGTGGAAAAGATCATTGGCTACAGGGCAAAGGTGGTGGATACCCGCAAAACCACAGCCGGCTTGCGGCTTTTTGAAAAGTACGCCGTCAGAACAGGCGGAGGCACCAACCACAGGTTCTCGCTGTCCGATGGTGTGCTGATCAAGGACAACCACATTAAAGCCGCCGGTGGAATTTCCAAGGCAGTCCAGGCCGCAAGAGAAGCTATTCCCCATACGGTAAAGATAGAAGTAGAGACCGAAACGCTTCAGCAGGTTCAGGAAGCTCTGGACAGTGGAGCAGATATCATCATGCTCGATAACATGACCCCTGAAAGGATGACGGAAGCTGTTTCATTGATAGCGGGGAAGGCCATCACCGAAGCCTCCGGAAACATAACACTGGAAACCATTCAAAAGGTTGCCGCAACGGGTGTGGACATCATCTCGGCAGGCGCGCTGACCCATTCAGTCATGGCGATGGACATCAGTATGAGGTTTGAATAACAGACAGGAACCGACACCGTGTTGAAATTTGTCAATGCATGACATGAGGTTAGGTTGTATTGACATCCTGTGGACA
>JAAYJG010000122.1 GCA_012523055.1 Ruminiclostridium sp.
CGCCTTGCAAGGGCATCATCAAATTCCTGCAGAAAAGAGGAGGCCATTCCCACCCCGTTTTCGATCTGCGGAAAATCTTCATAATGGCTGTAAGGAGGAAGCTCTGAGTCAGACATCAGATACCATTCATCCGACAGGTAAACCTTTCTGGAGCCTGTTTTCTTAAGAAATAACTTCTGCCAGTGCTCAACCTGTGCAATAACCCCCATGGAGGAATCCCTGTCAAAAGGTTGCAGCAGTGGAAGCCCCGCGCGAAAGCGTGTTAAGCCCACCGGAACAATGGAGATGCTGTTCAGCGCGGGGACCAGCTCCGCCAAATCCTCCAGGGTCCTGTCCAATTCGAGAGCGTCATTGATACCACGGCATAAAACAATTTGCGCATTCAATAAAATATTCCGGTCTGCAAGAAACCTCAGCTTTTGGAACAGGTCTGCCGCAAAGCGATTGTTCAGCATGGAAACCCTTAACCGCGGGTTTGTTGTATGAACCGATACGTTTACCGGGGACATCCGATATCTGACAATTCTGTCCAATTCATCCTGTTTCATATTGGTCATGGTAATATAGTTTCCATACAGAAATGACAGCCTGGCGTCATCGTCCTTATAGTAGAGGGATGACCGCATTCCTTTGGGTAACTGGTCGATAAAGCAAAAAATGCATTTGTTACAGCAGCTTTTTTCCTCATCAAGCAATGGCATTTCAAAGCAAAGCCCCAAGTCTTCCCATTCATCTTTTTCTATCTCAACTTGCAGTATTTCACCATCAGCCTTACAAACCTCAAGAAGTAATTCCTCCTCTGCCGAAAGAAACCGGTAGTCAAAGATATCCACGACGGGCTGGCCGTTGATTGAAACAAGCCTGTCACCGGCTTCAATTCCGGCTTCCTGGGCAATGCTTTCGTCCTCGACCCCGGATATGATTAAGTTGCTCATCTCTCGTCCCCCAGCTTCTCTGTTAGAATTGCCGATAATTACAAACCACATCAGTGGCTTGAAGAATAAAACAAATAACAGCTCCCGGTTTTATGGTTCAAGCGCTTGAATTGCCCGGTCAGTGACTATTCAGCCAATGACCAAGGCTACAGAAGCGTTTCAACTCCGTAAACCCCTTGAACTGCTACTTCATTTTCTGAACTATTTTTGGACTATGCTTCCACCTTTACGACTTCTTTGCCATCATAATAACCGCATTCCTTGCATACGCGGTGAGCCATCTTCAAGGTATGGCACTGGGAGCATAACACCAGCCCCGGTGCGCTGAGCTTGAAATGAGTCCTTCTTTTATGCTTTCTTTGTTTGGATGTTTTTCGCTTTGGTACTGCCATTAATAACACCTCCGTTCCGGTTATCGGGTTAATCCGCCTTATCGGCTTGTTGCTTGACGATTAAATCTTTCAAAGCGGCCAGTCTCGGGTCTGTGCGCTGATCCTTGTCGCAGCCGCATCCTGAACCGGTGACGGGTTCTCCGCATTCTGGGCATATAATTTGACATTGCTCTTCACATCGATGATGCATCGGTAATGTCATGGCGATGTTGTCCGACAGAATCTTATCCAGCTCCAGCCAATTCCCCTGATAAGTGAATTGATCCTCGTCGTGTTTTTCACCATCGGGTTCCTCTTCCAACAAATCTTCATGAATCTCCACCCGATGCACCCTGTGGATGGGTTCGGCACAACAATCGCACAGTGTGTCATAGATGCATTGGGCTTCCCCATCCAAACGAAGCAGTCGAGCCTGATTTGACAGGGTTCCGTTGAAAACTACCGGCTGTGTTACTGAAATAGCACCGAATACATCCTTTAGGTCGGCGATGATGCCAGACTCACTGATAGTAAGCCGCGCACCTGCTACCTTGCTCACCGCCGATATATCAATTATCATGATTCCCTCCGGCCTGTTAAAAAGTCAACAAACTCCATTATAAACACTGTAAAGTTATTTGTCAACGACCCAATTCTGTTCCGCCGGTTTGGGTTTCATTTACCTATGCATATAACGGAAAACGAGAGGTCAGCTGTTTGACGGTTTTCACCACCTCTTCTTTGTTCCCCTCAAAATTGGTCAGCGTCATCGCAATCATCCTTGCGATCTCTGCCATTTCAGCTTCCTTCATCCCCCTGGTGGTAACAGCAGGTGTACCGACGCGAATGCCGCTGGTGATGGTGGGTTTCTGGGTATCAAATGGGATTCCATTCTTGTTGACGGTGATCAGTACTTCGTCAAGAATATTCTGCGCGTCTTTCCCCGTGATGTTTTTTCGCCTTAAATCCACAAGCATCATATGATTGTCGGTGCCCCCCGATACAATGTCAAACCCCTGGTTCTGCAAAGCCTGGGCGAGGGCTTTCGCGTTTTTGATTATCTGCTTTTGATATTGCCTGAACTCTTCGGAGAGTACTTCTTTGAACGATACTGCCTTTGCGGCAATGATATGCATCAGCGGCCCGCCTTGCACGCCGGGGAAAACAGCCCGATCGATATCCCTGGCGTATTTTTCCCTGCACAGGATCATGCCGCCTCTTGGGCCCCGGAGGGTTTTATGGGTGGTGGTGGTCACAAAATCGGCATAGGGTACGGGGCTTGGATGTTCACCCGCGGCAACCAGGCCTGCGATATGCGCCATATCAACCATTAAATACGCACCAACCTCGTCGCAGATATCGCGAAAGGCTTTAAAATCTATCGTACGTGAATAAGCGCTGGCCCCGGCAATAATCAATTTGGGTTTGTTGGCAATTGCCAGGCTTCTCAGCTCATCATAATCGATCAGTGAAGTATCCTGCCGAACACCATAGGGCACTACCTTGAAGTACTTGCCGGACATGTTAATGCCCATTCCATGGCTTAAATGCCCCCCATGGGCCAAGTTCATGCCCATAAAGGTGTCTCCGGGGTTCAGAACCGCAAAGAAAACTGCCATATTGGCCTGTGCGCCCGAATGAGGCTGAACATTGGCATGCTCAGCTTTGAAGATCTCTTTTGCGCGTTCAATCGCCAGGTTTTCTACAACATCAACATGCTCACAGCCGCCATAATA
>JAAYJG010000123.1 GCA_012523055.1 Ruminiclostridium sp.
AAAATACAGACCAACTTCTCCTGCAAGAAGACAGATGACTGTGTCCACCTTTGAAGAAATTACAAGGACAGAGCCCGAGAAATCCTTGCTGGCTCCGTTGAAAAGGTCAGGCGGGAGAAACTCATACGGTAAGATTACCGTCAGGTTCCGCGGGGGCGGAGCAAAACAGCAATACAGAATCATTGATTTCAAGCGCGATAAGGACGATGTCCCTGCCAGGGTCGCTTCCATCGAATATGATCCGAACCGTTCGGCAAACATTGCCCTGCTGCATTACGCAGACGGCGAAAAACGTTATATCCTGGCACCCGTGGGCTTAAAGGTTGGAGATACCGTTATATCCGGTGCAAAAGCAGATATCCGCACAGGAAATGCTCTCCCTCTTTCCAATATCCCGGTCGGTTCCACCATTCACAATATCGAGCTGAAACCGGGCAAAGGCGGCCAAATGGTTCGCTCTGCCGGCAATATGGCTCAGCTGATGGCCCGTGAAGGGAAATATGCCCAGGTCAGGCTTCCATCGGGCGAAGTCCGTATGGTCAGCGTAAACTGCAAGGCAACCATCGGTCAGGTCGGAAATGTGGAGTATGAGAACATCTCCATCGGCAAGGCCGGAAGAAAACGCTGGATGGGTCGCAAGCCCCACAACCGTGGTGTTGTAATGAACCCGAATGACCATCCTCACGGCGGCGGAGAAGGCAAGTCTCCCATTGGTATGCCGAGCCCTGTTACACCTTGGGGTAAACCAACACTTGGTTACAAGACAAGGAAGAAGAGCAAGCAGAGCAGCAAATTCATCGTCAAGAGACGTAATCAGAAGTAAAATGCCGGGAGGAGGTTTGTTCTGTGGGAAGATCATTAAAAAAGGGACCTTTTGTTTCTGAAAGGTTATTGCAAAAAATTGAAGAAATGAATGACAAGGGCGAGAAGAAAGTGCTGAAAACCTGGTCAAGGGCTTCCACCATATTCCCCCAAATGGTTGGGCACACCATCGCCGTTCATGACGGTAAAAAGCATGTTCCCGTGTATTTGTCAGAGGACATGGTTGGCCATAAGCTTGGTGAGTTCGCTCCCACCCGTACCTATAGAGGACACGGCAAAGGCGAAAAAAGCAGCAAGCTGAAGAAGTAATCAGCTTTGCCATCAAACCGGCGGATAGCCAAAACAAGCTTATACATTTTCAAACACAGGCAAAGTTGAGATGCATCATAAGGGAAATTGCAGGAAAAGGCTGCGGAACATCCGCTTCCGTATGCTAACAACCTGGAAGGAGGAATAGACGTGGGCAAAAAGGTTATGTCCAAGGACGAACTTCTGGAGAAGAAGGATGAGCTGCTGGCAGCGTACGCGAAAGAGCAAAGATCATCCAAAAAGCTCCCGATTCTAACCAAGAAGGAAAAAAAGGTTCTTGGGATTGGTAAAGATGAGGGCCGGGCCGTATTGAAGCATGCCAGGGTACCATCCAGAAAAGCCAAGTTGGTGATAGACCTGATTCGGAACAAGGGAATTGACGAGGCTTACGCAATCTTGAAATATACGCCGAGAAACGCGGCGGATATTCTGGAAAAGATGCTGAAATCTGCGGAAGCAAACGCAGTGAACAATAACGGATTGGATCGCAGCAGCCTGTATGTGGCCGAAGCATATGCCACACAGGGACCAACGCTGAAAAGAATCTCACCAAGGGCACAGGGGCGTGCGTTCAGAATTAACAAGAGAACAAGCCATCTGACTTTGGTATTAAGGGAAAAGGCGTAAAGAGGAGGTTTTCGAATGGGCCAGAAAGTGAATCCGCACGGACTGAGGGTCGGGATCATTAAGGACTGGGACACTAAATGGTATGCGGGGAGCAAAGATTACGGTGCTCTTTTGGTTGAAGACTTCAAGATCAGAAAGTATATCAAGAAGAAACTGTATATTGCCGGCATCGCCAGAATGGAAATTGAACGTGCCGCCAATAAGATCAAGTTGAATCTTCATACCGCGAAACCTGGTCTTGTCATCGGCAAGGGCGGTCAGGGCATTGACCAGCTCCGCAAGGAAATTGAACAATTAACCGGGAAAAGCGTTTTGGTAAACATCACCGAAATCAAGTCTGCCGAAACCAATGCCCAGTTGGTGGCAGAAAATATCGCAGGACAGCTGGAAAGAAGAATTTCCTTCCGTCGCGCGATGAAACAGGCCATGACAAGGGCCATGAAATTTAACGCAAGAGGGATCAAAACATCCGTTTCAGGTCGTGTAGGCGGTGCTGAAATTGCCAGAACCGAGCACTATCATGAAGGAACCATTCCCCTTCAGACGCTGCGTGCCGACATTGATTACGGTTTTGCAGAAGCTAACACAACCTACGGTAAGCTTGGTGTCAAGGTTTGGATATACAAGGGTGAAGTACTTCCCGTTAAGAAAGACAAAAAGGAAGGGGGAGACAAGTAATGTTAATGCCCAAAAGAGTGAAGTTCAGACGCGTGCAACGCGGCAGAATGAAGGGTAAGGCAACGCGCGGCAACGTGGTATCCAACGGCGAATTCGGCCTGCAGGCTACAGAGCCTGGCTGGATTACCTCCAATCAAATCGAAGCAGCCCGTATTGCGATGACCCGTTTCATTAAAAGAGGCGGCAAGGTCTGGATCAAGATATTCCCCGATAAACCCATTTCTCAAAAGCCAGCCGAAACCCGTATGGGTAGTGGTAAAGGCGCACCGGAATACTGGGTGGCTGTTGTCAAGCCCGGGCGTGTTATGTTTGAGATGGCTGGCATCAATGAAGAGACAGCAAGGGAAGCATTGCGTTTGGCTGCTCACAAATTGCCAATCAAGTGCAAGGTAATAGCACGGGAAGAGGTAGGTGGAGCAAATGAAGACGAATGAACTGAGAGAAAAGAACATGGCTGAACTGACACAGGAATTACAGGAATTAAAAAGCGAATTGTTCAAACTGCGTTTCCAGCATGCAACCAACCAGCTGGATAATCCGATAAAACTGAAGAACGTGAAAAAAGACATTGCCCGTGTAAAGACCGTCATACGGGAAATCGAACTCGGGATCAAGCGGTAGGAAGCGGAAGGAGGTTTAATCGGTATGGATGAGAGAAATTTGAGAAAAACCCGTGTTGGCAAAGTCATCAGTGACAAAATGGATAAAACCATTGTTGTGGCTGTAGTCGATAATGTGAAACACCCGTTATACAAGAAAATTGTAAAAAGAACCTATAAGCTGAAGGCTCATGATGAAGAAAACACCTGCAAGATTGGGGATAAGGTTCGTGTGATGGAGACCAGGCCACTGTCCAAAGACAAAAGATGGCGTCTGGTTGAAATCGTTGAGAAGGCGAAGTAATCTTTATGAATATGGCACGCGTTACGAGAGTTGCTGCTGTTGCTGGGCAAAGACAGAACACACAGGCAGAGCTCTCAATTAAGGATTGAAGGAGGTGCCGGAAAATGATTCAGATGCAGACATTGCTGAAATCCGCGGACAACACTGGTGCAAAGGAACTGTTTTGTATTAAGGTACTGGGCGGATCGAAAAGGAAATATGCCAATATTGGCGATGTCATCGTATGTTCGGTCAAACATGCAACACCCGGCGGTGTGGTTAAGAAGGGTGACGTTGTGAAGGCGGTTATCGTCCGCTCGGTAAAAGGTTTGCGCCGAATAGACGGATCCTACATCCGCTTTGATGAAAACGCGGCTGTAATCCTCAAAGATGACGGAAATCCGAGAGGAACCCGTATCTTTGGGCCTGTTGCAAGAGAATTAAGAGAAAAAGATTATATGAAAATCATATCTCTCGCACCGGAAGTACTGTAGAGAGGAGGCACTTGAATGAAGAACAGGGTTCACGTTAAAAAAGGTGATAACGTAATCATACTCAGTGGAAAAGACAGAGGCAAAAAAGGCAAAGTTCTCAGCGTGCAGCCATCCAAGCATATGGTTCTGGTAGAGGGAGTGAACATGTCCACAAAGCATGTGAAACCAAGAAGCCAGTATCAGCAGGGTGGGCTTGTACATCAGGAAGCCGCAATCAATGCCGATAAGGTTATGCTGGTGTGCGGCAAGTGCGGAAAGCCGACAAAGGTTGGGAACAAATTCCTGGAAAACGGTTCGAAAGCAAGAGTTTGCAAGAAATGCGAAGAAATCATTGACATAATCAAACAGCCCAAGAAAAAGACTGAAGGGGGGTTAACCGAAAATGCCAAGAATGATAGATAAATACAATCAGGATGTTGCTCCGGCATTAAAGGAAAAGTTTAAATACACCACCCCAATGCAAACACCAAAGCTTGTAAAGGTTGTTTTGAACATGGGTGTTGGTGATGTGAAGGAAAATGCCAAAGCTTTGGAAGCCGCAGTCAATGACCTGGCGAAGATCTCCGGCCAAAAACCGGTGGTTACCAAGGCAAAGAAATCCGTTGCCAACTTCAAGCTGCGTGAAGGCATGAATATTGGCTGCAAGGTCACCCTGCGCGGTGAAAGGATGTATGAGTTCGTAGATAAGCTGTTTAACATAGCGCTGCCGAGGGTGCGTGACTTCAGGGGAATCAATGCGAATTCCTTTGACGGACGGGGAAACTTCTCCATGGGCGTAAAGGAACAGCTGATATTCCCTGAAATCGATATCGACAAAGTGGAAAAGGTGCGCGGAATGGACATCACATTTGTTACCACCGCCAAAACCGACGAAGAAGCGAAAGAACTGCTGGCACTCCTCGGATTGCCGTTCAGCCGCTAAGGGAGGTATTAAGCTTGGCTAAAAAATCTATGATCCATAAACAAAAACTCGAGCCGAAGTTTTCAACCCGTTACTACAACCGGTGTAAAATCTGCGGAAGACCTCATGCGTATATGAGGAAATTCGGAATCTGCCGCTTGTGTTTCAGGGACTTGGCTTATAAGGGCCAGATACCTGGTGTGAAAAAAGCCAGTTGGTAACAGTCCTGGAAGGAGGTCGTAAACCATGCATGCAACCGACGTAATTGCGGATATGCTTACAAGAATCAGGAACGCGGCGTCATCAAGACATGATACGGTCGATGTTCCCGCATCCAATCTGAAAAGAAGATTAGCTGAAATTCTTTCAGAAGAAGGATATATTAAAAGTTTTTCTGAAATTAACGACAAGAAGCAGGGTGTCATTCGCATTACGCTGAAATACACCGAAAACAAGCGGAATGTCATTTCAGGGATCAAAAGAATCTCCAAGCCGGGCCTGAGAGTATACGCAGGCAAGGATGAGCTGCCGAAGGTATTGGGCGGTCTTGGGGTTGCAATTGTTTCAACATCAAAGGGTATTATGACGGACAGAGCAGCCAGAAAAGAAGGCGTTGGCGGAGAAGTGCTCGCTTTCGTATGGTAGTCAAAGCTGCAAGCTAAAAAGGCGGCGGCAAATGTTCTGAAAAGGATGGAGCAAGGGCTTCCATCTTCAATGTAAGAGCGGAGGTGTAAAAATGTCCCGTATAGGAAGACTGCCGGTGGCAATTCCCGCCGGAGTAGACGTAAAACTGAATGGAAATGAAGTGACCGTAAAAGGTCCAAAAGGAACACTCACTCAGGAATTTCACCCCGATATGACCATTGAACGGGAAGGGAATGAAATCATTATCAAGAGGAAAACCGAGCTGAAGAAAGACAAGGCACTGCATGGTTTAACCCGTTCCCTCCTGAAGAATATGGTTGTTGGTGTGACTGAAGGTTTTTCCAAGGCTCTTGAAATCAACGGTGTTGGTTACAGGGCTCAGAAGCAGGGTAACAAGCTGGTTCTGACGCTTGGCTTCTCCCATCCGGTCGAGATGGTTGAGCCGGCTGGTATCACCATTGATGTTCCGGCACAGAATCAGATCATTGTCAAAGGAATTGACAAGCAGGCCGTTGGCCAGGTTGCGGCAAAAATCCGTGAGAAGAGGCCGCCGGAACCATACAAGGGCAAGGGCGTGAAGTATGTCAACGAAGTGATCCTGAGAAAAGAAGGGAAAACTGGCGCCAAGAAGAAGTAGAAAGGAGTGAGCTGTTCATGATAAAGTTGATCGACAAGAGTAAAATCCGGATGCGGAAACATGTCCGGGTTCGTAAAAAAATCACCGGTACGACTGAAAGACCCAGGCTGTGTGTTTTCAGAAGTGCTAAACATATCTATGCACAGATTATTGACGACGTGACCGGTAAAACACTGGTCGCAGCCTCCACCCTGGACGAAGCCGTCAAGGGTAAGCTGGCCTATACGGGCAATAAGGATGCTGCGAATGAGGTTGGAAAACTGGTTGGCGCAAAAGCCATTGAAAGTGGAATAAAACAGGTTGTTTTCGACAGAGGTGGATACCTCTATCACGGAAGAGTTAAGGAACTGGCAGACGGTGCAAGAGAAGCCGGTCTGGAATTCTAACAGTTTGGAACAAAGGAGGGGAATCACTTGCTGAAAATTGATGCCAGCACATTGGACCTGAAAGAAAAGGTTGTAAATATCGGGCGTGTTACCAAGGTTGTTAAAGGTGGCCGTAATTTCCGTTTCAGCGCTCTGGTAGTTATCGGAGACGAAAACGGTTATGTAGGCGTAGGAAGCGGGAAAGCAGCCGAAGTTCCCGATGCTATCCGCAAGGGGATTGAGGATGCGAAAAAGAATCTGATGCGCGTACCTCTTGTAGGAACCACAATTCCTCATGAAGCGATTGGGATATACGGTGCGGGTCAGGTATTGCTCAAGCCCGCTGCGGAAGGAACCGGTGTCATTGCTGGTGGCCCCGTACGTGCCGTACTGGAGCTTGCAGGGGTCCGCGACATTCGTACAAAGTCATTGGGTTCCAGCAATCCCACCAACATGGTTCGCGCTACCATTGAAGGTCTTTCTCAGCTGCATACCGCAGAGGAAATTGCCAGGCTGAGAGGAAAATCAACGGAAGAAATCTTGGGATAGGAGGCTTTTTCCATGGCTAGTTTAAAGATAACTCTGGTCAAGAGTATAATAAAGTCCAAAGAAAAGCAAAAGGCAACCGTTGCCGCACTGGGGCTTCATAAGACCGGCAGCAGCGTTACACAGCAGGACAATCCGCAGATCCGCGGAATGATCAAAAAAGTTGAACACCTGGTCCAGGTGGAAGAAATATAGGGAGGTGAAGAACCCATGAATCTGTCTGAATTGAAACCAGGCGCTCCGACCCAGAAAGCATACCGCAAGGGTAGGGGCCCAGGATCCGGAAACGGAAAAACAGGTGGAAGAGGACACAAGGGACAAGGCTCACGTTCAGGCGGCGGTGCAAGACTCGGCTTTGAAGGCGGGCAGATGCCTCTTTACA
This sequence comes from Ruminiclostridium sp., assembly GCA_012523055.1. GTDB lineage: Bacteria > Bacillota > Clostridia > DSM-8532 > DSM-8532 > JAAYJG01. The sequence continues at coordinate 7,289 of JAAYJG010000123.1, forward strand.
GAAGACTTCCCAAAAGAGGTTTCAATAACATTTTTGGAAAGACCTTTACCGAAGTAAAGCTGTCCGATTTGGAAAGCTTTGATAATGGAACCGTTGTGAACGCCGAACTCCTTGTTGAAAAAGGAATGATCAAAAAAGTAAATGACGGTATTGTCATACTGGGCTCCGGTGAACTTACCAGGAACCTCACCGTGCAAGCCGCCAGGTTTACAAAGACAGCTCAACAAAAGATTGAGGCTGCAGGAGGAAAGGCAGAGGTGGTATAGTATGGATAACAGCATGGTTTCATCCATTAGAAACGCCTGGAAAATACCCGATCTTCGCAAAAAGATCATCATGACGGTTCTGATGCTGTTGGTTTTCCGTTTAGGCACGCATATTCCCGTTCCCGGATTAAGCGCTACTTCGCTGAAAAGCCTGGCAGAGGGAGGCAGTTCCCTATTTGGCTTTTTCAACATCATCTCCGGCGGGGCATTTCAAAATGCGAGTATTTTTGCCATGTCCATTGGTCCATATGTTACAGCCTCAATCATTATACAATTACTGACCATCGCCATACCCAAGCTCGAACAACTTTCCAAGGAAGGCGAGCATGGAAAAAAGATTATGGCACAATGGATGCGTTACGGAACCGTTATTCTTGGGTTCATCCAGGCAACTGCGCTTTACTTTGGTATCCGTGATGCCGTTACGGTTAAAAATTTCTGGTCCTATCTGACCATTACACTGACGTTCACAGCCGGCACCGCATTTTTGATGTGGCTGGGTGAACAAATTAACGAATACGGCATTGGAAACGGTATTTCCCTGTTGATCTTTGCTGGTATTATCAGCCGTCTGCCCAACGGTGTGACTACATTAATAGGGTATCAGCAAGCCAAGGTTTTTGGCGAAGGTGTTATCGGATATATTGTGATGGCCCTGATCGTTCTGGTTCTGGTTGCGATGATCGCTCTGGTTGTTTTTGTACAGGAAGCTGAAAGAAGGATTCCCGTTCAATACGCCAAGCGAGTGGTAGGCAGGAAGATGTATGGCGGTCAGAGCACCCACATTCCCATCAAGGTGAATGTATCCGGTGTTATGCCCATCATCTTTGCCATGTCTCTGATGACATTCCCCCCGACAATCATTAACCTGATCTGGGGAGCAAGGGAAACCGGACCATTCCTCACAGCGCTGAAAACCATGAACGAAAAGTGGTGGTTCACCTTAGTTTATGCACTACTGGTCATGTTCTTTACCTTCTTCTATACGATGATCGCATTCAACCCCATAGAACTGGCCAACAACATCAAGAAAAACGGTGGTTTTGTTCCTGGTATCCGTCCGGGCAAACCAACTTCAGACTATATTACAAAGGTATTGAACCGTGTTACCTGGTTCGGAGCACTGTTCCTGGCCCTAATCACGATTCTTCCAAGCCTGTTGCAAACCTTTACAAAAATTTCAAACGTCTGGTTCGGGGGAACATCGCTGCTGATCATGGTCAGCGTTGCAATGGAAACCGTTAAACAAATTGAGTCCCAGATGATGATGAGACATTACAAGGGGTTCCTGGATTAACTGGAAGTGAGATGTGAGAAGTGGGAAATGTTCATTTTCACATCTTGCTCTCATTGATTAGAACAGATGAACTGGTAAATGAGGGGCGAATCATGAAAACTATGGATAATCTCTCATTTGGAAGCTGAAGTGCTTTTTGGGTGTGAGACACGAGAAGAAGAATGTGAGAATTCTCATCTTCAACCTCCTGCCTCTCACCTAGAAGTTCAGGAGTAATGGGATGAAACTGATTTTATTAGGCCCGCCTGGTGCAGGTAAGGGTACACAGGCGGTCAACCTGTCAAGGGAGCTTCAAATTCCTCACATTTCCACCGGTGATATTTTCCGGGCCAATATCAGGGAAGGAACCGCTTTGGGGTTGAGGGCCAAAAGTTACATTGACGCTGGGAGTCTCGTACCCGACGAACTGACAGTTACAATTGTCACTGACAGGATTCAAAGGGATGACTGCAAAAATGGTTTCCTGCTGGACGGGTTCCCGAGGACCATTCCTCAGGCCGAAAGCCTGGCGGCAGCTTTAAAAAGCATGAATGCCCGGATTGACGCTGTGATCAACCTCGAAGTGCCGGATGATGTGATTGTACGCAGAATGGCAGGGCGAAGGGTTTGTAAAAACTGCAACCGAAGCTACCATGTGAAAACAATCCCCCCAAAACAGGAGGGAATTTGCGATTCCTGCGGCGCTGAGTTGATCATCCGTGACGACGACAGGGCAGAAACCGTTTTGGAGCGCCTGAAAACCTACAATGAAAAGACAGCCCATCTGATTGGTTTTTATGTAAAAAGAGGATTATTGCTCAATTTTGATGGAACCAAAGAAATCCCGGAAACTACCCGGGAGATTCTGGAGACGATTGGAAAGCAGGATAACAACTTATGATCACTATAAAGTCCGAGCGTGAGCTGGAGCTGATGCGCAAAGCCGGCAGAATTGTCATGATGGCTCATAACCGGATACGTGAGCTGGTCGCTCCGGGGATTACCACCCGGGAACTGGATCGCGCTGCCGAGGAAGTCATTCGAAAAGCCGGAGGGATTCCATCCTTTCTGGGAGTACCCTGCTCCTATGGCGGAATAGATTTTCCGGCAAGCATCTGTGCGTCGGTCAACCATGAAGTCATTCACGGCATCCCCAATGATAAGCCGTTAAAGGAAGGGGACATCATCAGTGTGGATATCGGTGCCATTTATGAAGGGTTTCACGGCGATGCTGCCAGAACCTTTGAAGTGGGAGCCGTATCACCGGAAGCGCACAGGTTGATAACCGTTACCCGTGAAAGCTTCTACAAGGGTCTTGAGATGGTCCGGGAGGGAATGCATATCCGTGATATCTCAAGGGCGGTTCAGCAGCACGTGGAACAGAATGGTTTTTCAGTGGTTCGAGAGTTTGTAGGTCATGGTATCGGCACTGAAATGCATGAATCCCCGCAGATCCCGCATTATGTTACAAAAGAGCGCGGACCCAGGCTGCAAAAGGGCATGACCCTTGCCATCGAGCCCATGGTGAACCAGGGAACCAGGCAGATAGAGCTGTTAGAGGATAACTGGACTGTGGTTACAAAAGACGGCAAATTGTCGGCTCATTATGAAAATACCGTAGCCGTAACCGGAAATGAACCGGAAATACTGACAAAAATCTGATTAATTTCCGATGGGTATTGAAAAATGAG
>JAAYJG010000124.1 GCA_012523055.1 Ruminiclostridium sp.
AAAATTCATATGATATGATGATAAAAAAGGAATATCCAATACTTGTCGAAAGAAGGAGAATTCCAAATGAGCGATATCATTAAGGTAAATGCGTGCGTTTATTCACGCAAAGGAAACGAAAGAGAAACCAACCGCGACGACTTCTACATGAACGGTAAGTTTTTATCCGAGCATCATCTGGACAACATGGAAGCATCACTGGAAAACCGCGGGAACGAATACTTTTTTGCGGTGGCCGATCATATGGAGTATTCCGACGATGAGAAAAAGGCAAACTTTTCAATTCTGCGTGAAATGGGCAAGTTTCACGAAAAAATAACCGTCCATGAAGGCGACATCGATTTTAAAACAAAGGAACTGGCTTCAAGGGTCACCGAAACAGCAAAATATCTTGAAAGCTTTATGGATATGAACAAAGTGCCCGCGGAAGATCCCTCCAGGCAAATGGGCTTTTCCGGGCTGCTTTTGTCGGAAGGGAAGGCGATTGGTGCCCTTTTTGGAACCGGGCATATTTATTACTGCCGCGGGAATGTTTTCAAGCACATGTCCAGCGAAAAGGCTCAGCCACAACGCCTGGTCGAGCTGGGGATCATCTCGGATGACGAGGTGGAGGGTTTTCAGCAAAAATACAGTGTTAATGAAAAAGAAGAAGGGCCTGTTTCACTGACCGAGCCCATGGAAATCATGGAGGGAGACAAATTTCTGCTCATTAGCGATGGGGTATTCAATTCCCTCGGGGAAGAAACCCTGGAAGATGTTTTATCCATGCGCAGTGACAGTACATATATTGCCTACAGGGTTGTGTCGGAAGCGTTGAAGCAAGACACAGGGGAGGATATGACGGCTATGGTGGTTCGCATCGAGAGGATCACTTCCTCCGGGGCGACACCGGTAAAGAAAGCACTCGAGAAACCAAAGGCAACTGCCTTAAAAAGCACTCCGCCTCCTACCTATAAGTACAACAACACCAATAAAAAGGGTTTCAGAAAATATGAGAACGCCATCTATTATGCAAGCGTTGTTATCACAGCGGTCATCTTTGTGATCATCATGTACTTTGTTATCAAAAACATTATGGAAAAACTCCGGAATGCTGATCCGGTATCACCACCGTCTATCACTGCTACAGTTACTCCTGCGCCAACAGGCATACCAGAGGTAACACCGGAGCCCACACCAGAGGTTACACCCACGCCCACCCAGGCACCCGTTGCCGAGGTGAAGATTCACAAGGTTCAGAAGGGTGATACCCTTTCTTCCATCGCAAAGATCTATTACGGCGATAATTGGATCTATGTAGAAAGGCTTGGTATGTATAACAAGATACCGGCCCCTTACGACAATATCTCCATCGGGCAGGAACTGAAAATTCCATCGAAAGAGGAATTAAAGGGTCAATAGTCGTAAAGCCTGTAGAATCAATATAAAGCGGGCAGATTACTTTTTGGAGTGAAAGGGTCGAAAAAAACAGAGCAGGCAAGCTCAGGTCACCAACAACTGGTTTGCCTCAACAGCAATGAAGTTCACAAAAATGAAGCGGTTTGGAGTCCATCCAAGCCGCTTTTCAGATCCTGATATAGGGTATAAATGATTCAAATAATGTCCGCTTTCACTGTAATTACTTCCTGAAGTTCTTTGATTGTTGTTTTCATGAAGGCAACCAAACTACAGTATGGGTTTAGCGGCAGAGAAATCGATCCATCAGCGTATGGCCTTCTTCGATCAGCATTCCGGTTAATTCCGCTTCTTTCTCAGTATACTGTCTGAAGATCGGGGAATTTTGACCATCGCCCTCATCAGTGCGCTTGGTTGTACTGCGGTAAATCACATAAGGGACAGGTTCCCTTGAATGGGTCCGGATGGATAATGGCGTGGGATGATCAGGCATCAAAAGGATGGAATAATCCAGTTTATCAAGACCCTTCAACAAGGGTGAGAGCAACTCGGAATCGATTTTCTCAATGGCTGTGATCTTGCCTTCAAGCATTCCCTGATGACCACATTCATCGGGTGCCTCGACATGGATATAAACGAAATCACTGCCATTTTCAAGCGCACGCAAACAAGCCAGCGCTTTGCCTTTATAGTTGGTATGCAGATTGCCGGTAGCCCCTTCAACACGAATGGATTCAAGACCGGCAAGAATACCGATGCCATGGATTAAATCCACAGCTGAAATAACACTGCCAGTCAGGTGATACTTTTCCCGGAAGGGTTTCAAGGTGGGCTTCCTGCCCTGCCCCCATAGCCAGATGGAGGTTGCGGGGTTTAAACCCCTTTTGATACGGTTCAGGTTAACGGGATGATCTTTTAAAATGGCTTCACTTTTTTTCATAAACGCAAGAAAAACATCATCGTTGGTGCCTTTGGGAAGGTATGAAGATATTTTTCTGCCGCTGATGTCATGGGGAGGGGTTAAGGTAAGACCCTCTTTGCCATTGCTCCAGATCAGACAGTGCCTGTAGCTGATTCCCGGATAGAATGAAAACTCGGAAGAATTCATATTTTCAGCGATGGCTTTCATTAATTCCCGGGCTTCTTCGGTAGTGATTTCACCCGAGCTGTAATCAACCATCGTTTTTTCTTCATAATGCGCTTCGTCTGACAGGGTTACAAGGTTGCACCGAAAGGCCATATCGGTGTCTTTCATGGGAACGCCCATACTGACGGCTTCCAGCGGGGAGCGCCCTGTATAGTATTGTTGCGGAGCGTACCCGAATACCGAAAGGTTCGCTACATCGCTTCCAGGGGGGAAGCCTTCCGGAACGGTTTTCACAAGTCCCAGTTCTCCGTGCTGCGCCAGAAAATCCATATTGGGCTTTTTCGCTGCCTCTAAAGGGGTCTTTCCGCCCAAGGCAGGGACAGGATAATCGGCCATCCCATCGCCTAAAAGAACAATATACTTCATAAACTCACCTTTTTTCAATCAATTCATTATGATTCGAAATAAACCTGCCAGCAAAAATGCCACGATTTGCAGGGTGATAATCATTATAACATCCAAAGCAGTTGTGTGCAATTGCCAAACAGAGGTGTTCCTTTTTCCAGCGCTTCTCCTGGTTACTCCTGTGAAACCTGCCAAGCTTTCGTGTCGTTTGGCGGCACCTAAGCCGTGGGGGATTGTTCACCCCCCCTTTATTAAGTTCAAAAGCTACTAAACAGGTATGTGTTTTATCTTGAATATAGCAATGCAATCCTAAGCGTAGCGCAGTCATCCTGAGCGTAGAGGAGGATGTTGTCAGGAGTAATGAGAGATCCTTTACTTCGTTCAGTCTGTATACCGCAATAGGGTAAGCCTCTTTGCATTACAGGATCCTTCACTTCGTACAGGATGAGGACAAAACAAAAAAGAGGCAGGTTTTTCCCTGCCTCCTGGACAACTTCTCAACACGAATGGTTGCGCTGCACCGGACATATGTTCATCCGCCACCAAGCATGGACAACAGCACGCCCGCTGCAACCGCGGAACCGATAACACCGGCAACATTCGGACCCATCGCATGCATCAGCAGGTAATTTTGAGGATTGGCTTTCTGCCCCACCACCTGTGACACGCGTGCAGCCATGGGCACAGCAGAAACCCCAGCCGAGCCGATCAACGGGTTGATCTTTCCTCCGGTTGCCCAATTCATCAGTTTTCCAAACAGCACACCGGACGCGGTTCCAACACTAAAAGCAATAAGCCCTAGCAGTATAATGGACAGTGCCTGCATGCCAAAACCGGGCTGGCTTAGTTTATCGGCACTGGCCGTTGCCCCAACGGTGAGGCCAAGGAATATTGTAACGATATTGATCAATGCGTTTTGTGCGGTTTCATTCAACCTGCCAACAACACCACTTTCCTTGAACAGGTTGCCTAGCATCAGCATGCCAACCAGGGGAGCGGCGGGAGGAAGTATCAAAATGACTAAAAGGCTGACAACGATGGGAAACAGTATTTTCTCCAGCTTAGATACAGGACGCAGCTGTTCCATAACGATTTCGCGTTCTTTTTTCGTAGTCAGCGCCTTCATAATCGGAGGTTGAATAATGGGCACGAGGGCCATATACGAGTATGCGGCCAAAGCAATGGGTCCAAGTAACTCTGGGGCAAGCTGTGAAGTGAGCCAAATCGCTGTAGGACCGTCGGCACCGCCGATGATTGCGATAGCTCCAGCCTGTTTTTCTGTGAAAACACCAAGGGCCATGGCTCCGATATATGTCCCAAAAATCCCAAACTGTGCGGCGGCACCCAGTAAAAAGCTTTTCGGGTTTGCGATCAGCGGGCCGAAATCGGTCATTGCACCGATCCCCAGGAAGATCAGGGGCGGATATATTCCCAGCTTCACGCCAAGATAAAGCATATCCAGCAAGCCACCCTCATGCAAAATTCTTTCAAAATTCAATGGCTGCACATCCCACAGTTCGGGGTTCATTATACCGCCCAATGGAAGGTTCGCAAGAAGCATTCCAAAAGCGATAGGCAGCAGCAGCAGTGGTTCATATTTCCTGCCGATTGCCAGATAGATAAAAACTAAAGCAATGGCGATCATGACAAAATGCAACGGGCTCATATTGGCAAAACCTGATTCCAACATCAGTTCCCTGATTGCACCGATAAACTCATTCCACATAATTAACCCTTTCCATCTTTCGTTTATTTGTCAGACTTGGTTGAATTCATAAAAAACTCTCCATATCAGATCCCAGACATAATTTGTTCGTTCCGACCGGCAACATTCCAGATCGGGGTTGTATGCCCGATTCTCCTAATGGATCTGACCCTTAGGCCTGTGGTGGAACCCTGCATACATGCCATTACTGCGGCGGATATTACCGCAATGATTTCAGTGTTGTCAACAACAGTAACATTGCTGACGGAATTATCAGATAAAGAAAAACTTTGAACTGGTTCAGGCATTGCTTCATCGTTCGTTTCATCCCTGCGTTTTCGGGCTTTTGTGATAATACCAGAATACAGCTTAATACACAAAATTATAAGGATTAACACAATAAAAACAACAACCATACCAACAAAAGCAACCAATAAAGTCCTTTGCATTTCAGCACCTCCAGGAGATCGTTTTTAAAACCATTCCTGTTAAAATTATCACAATATCGCTCCCCCGTCAATAAAAATTCCGGTTTTTATAGGTTTTATTGTCCCTGGCGATAGTATTTTCAGGTTGCGGAATATTTACACTTTAGGATATAATATAAATGTTGCAGAACGCTTAAAAAGAATGGATCTGCTGGGAATTGGAGGAACCCGGTTCCCCAATCATGATGAATCAACTACAGGGAGGAAATTGAATATGGCTAAATCAGTTTCAGAAGATATGATTATCCGCGAAGTTCTTAAGCTCGACGAAGGAACAGCTCCCATCTTCATGAAGCACGGTATGCATTGCCTGTACTGTCCATCCGCTTCAGGTGAGAGTCTGCGTGATGCCTGCGCTGTTCACGGCATTGATCCGAAAAAGCTTGTCAGTGATTTGAACCAATACCTCAACAGCAAAGAATGATTGAAGCCAAAGGCCACCCACCGGGTGGCTTTTGTAAATCAAATGCAAAGATCCTTCACCTGTTTACTCCTGAATAGAAGCGATGCAGGTGAACAGGAAAGGTGCTTTTTCATGCAATTGCATACGTGGTTTTCCGGTGTTATAATGGGGTTACTGGTGAAATGAGGTGAAGTATGGTACTTACTGAAATTGCAAACTTAATGAACGCAGAGATACATACCTGCGTGAATAAAAACGATATCATCGTAAAATCCGCATGCGGAGCAGATTTGATGAGCGATGTCATGGCGTTCTCAAAAGAAAATGCGCTGCTGCTCACTGGTCTGATTAACCCTCAGGTGGTACGTACAGCAGAGATGATGGACATTCAGGCGATCCTGTTCGTGCGAGGGAAAAAGCCGAATGCCGCCATGTGTGAACTGGCCGAAGAAAAGGGCATCGTGCTTTTATCCACTGATTTGCCTATGTTTCTCGCATGCGAAATTTTATATCAGGCAGGGATTAAAGGGAGAGGCTCAAACTGTGAGTAGCCTTATCAAAAAAGAGTATGTTATACCAGCAAACGATTTCGCTGTTGCGGGGGAAGCCTCCAGCAGTGTACGAAAATTGCTGAATCAGCTTGGTGTACAACCGCTAATCATAAAGCGAACCTCCATTGCCATGTATGAGGCAGAAATTAATGCTGTCATCCACGGAAATGGTGGAAGAGCTTTGGTGGAAATTTTTGAGGAGAAGATTGTGATCCTCATTTATGATGAAGGACCTGGCATAGAGAATATTGAACTGGCCATGCAGGAAGGCTATTCCACCGCACCGGACACGATTCGTGAAATGGGTTTTGGCGCGGGAATGGGTTTATCCAATATTAAAAAACATGCGGATGAATTTGTTCTGGATAGCGCTCCCGGGAAGGGAACAAAGGTGTATATCACCATGTATCTGCACTGACAGCCCTGTTTAATCAATGACGGGAAGCCGACTCCAGGTATAACTAACGTAATCATGCGGTTCCAGACCGTGGAATTCCATACCTTATGAATCAATATGCTTTAACGGTCGGTCTCCCAGCAAGGAAGGGTTATGTAATGACGAAATATTTCCACTCAGTGACGTTGGATGAAGATAAATGCAGAGGATGCACAAACTGTATCAAACACTGCCCTACCGAAGCCATTCGAGTAAGAAACGGCAAGGCGATCATCATCAAAGAACGCTGTATCGACTGTGGTGAATGTATAAAGGTATGTCCGTACCGCGCAAAAAAAG
>JAAYJG010000011.1 GCA_012523055.1 Ruminiclostridium sp.
CATGTATAATACAAGTGTCAGTAGAAGAAAATCAGGAATGACCCAAGCTCAGATTTCAGAGGAATCCGGTTTTGGAAGGGAGAGTTCAGCATGGAAAGAATTACAGGCACCATATCAAGGGGTCTTCGCGCACCCATTTTCAAAAAGGGGGATGATCTGGTAAAGATCGTTACAGATACGGTATTATTGGCATCTGCACAGGAAGACTTTCCTATTCAGGATAGAGATATTATTGGCATTACCGAATCTGTGGTTGCCCGAACCCAGGGTAATTATGCCCATATTGACGCCATCGCACAGGATATTCGTGAAAAATTCGGTACCGGGCCTTTAGGGGTCATATTGCCCATTTTAAGCCGCAATCGGTTTGCAGTATGCTTGCGCGGCATTGCGAAGGGGGCTTCAAAAATTATCCTGATGCTCAGCTATCCTTCCGACGAAGTGGGCAACCATCTTATCGATATCGATATGCTGGATGAAAAGGGTGTGAATCCATGGACCGATGAACTGACTGAAAAGCAGTTTCGTGACTTGTTCGGGTACAATAAGCATCGATTTACCGGTGTCGATTATGTGGATTACTATAAATCTCTGGTTCAGGAGTATGGGGTCGAGTGCGAAATCATTTTCTCAAATAACCCCAGAACCATCCTGAAACATACAAAAAATATTTTAGCCTGTGACATTCATACCCGTAAAAGAACAAAAAGAATCCTCCAGGAAGCCGGTGGCCAGAGGGTTTACACCCTGGACAACATTCTTTGTGCGCCGGTTAACGGTAGCGGTTATAATGAGGTTTATGGTTTGCTCGGTTCAAACAAGGCAACTGAAGATACCGTGAAGCTCTTCCCCAGAGACTGCCAAAGCCTGGTAGACCAAATACAGGCTGCTCTACGGGAAAAAACAAGCAAAACTGTTGAGGTTTTAGTCTATGGAGACGGAGCCTTCAAGGATCCCGTCGGTAAGATATGGGAGCTTGCAGACCCCGTTGTCTCCCCCGGCTATACGAAAGGGCTTGAAGGAACACCGAATGAAATTAAGCTAAAATACCTGGCCGACAACAACTTCAGCAGCCTCAAGGGTGAGAAACTGAAACAGGCCATTTCGGAATATATCAGAAACAAGGAAGCCAATCTCGTTGGAACCATGGAGACCCAGGGAACAACCCCAAGGCAGCTGACCGACTTAATTGGCTCACTTTGCGATCTGACTTCGGGCAGTGGTGACAAGGGCACCCCCATCATTTATATCCAGGGTTACTTTGACAATTATACAAAATAACCTTTCCGAACCTGCATTGTGAAAAATGAAATGGAGCCCATGCATCCTGGGTATTTTACAATTGCATAGCATTTACTTCGCTATAATGGAATAATCGTGTATTGCATAAGATCAAAATTTTGAACATGCAAAAACTGATCCGATGGACAAGGTTCAAACAATTTTAAGGGAGTTAATCTCTTATGGGAGCAGACCCCCGAATACCTTGAAGCCGAAGCAAGGCTGGCGTCATGGTATAAGTCGGGTTACATAAGCCTTGCTGCCTTACAGCCGAGCGCCTTTATGTACAAATCAGGCCAGTGTGCCGCCATTCTCACCGAAATGGGAGATTCAACCTACTACAATATCCTGAACCTGTCCGATGAGGACAGCAACAACCACACCTATACCGAGTTCCCGCTGTTTCAGGAAAATAAGGCATCCAGGCTGTCGCCGCTGTTCTTATCCTTTGTGATCAGCGGGCAATCCAGGAACAAAGAGCGGGTATTAATGTTTTTGGATTGGATTCAATCTAGCCAGGAAAATTACAGGTTATTCCGGTATGGCCTGGAGGGCAGGGACTATAATCTGGTGAACCAAAGTGTTTCCATGCTCCAAACCTCAGAGTCCCTCGATGATATGTTTGTGAACTGGTATGGCGGGAAGGCGATCATGAACATGGAGCTGGAAGACCCATATTGGATGGGAGATCGCTCCCAGGATTCTACGCAGCAGTGGGAAGAAGTCTGCAAAAACACAGAGTACCCGCCGCACAGCGGCTTTTTACCCGATTACAATGCCGCATACAACTGCTTCAACACCCGCAGATCGACCTATAATGAAACGTTGATGCGGATGAAGTCGCGTCAATATCAGCAGGAAGACTCTGAAAAATATATAGAAAAAATGAAAAAAGCGGGGACCGATGCATTCGTTCAAGGGATTCAGCAGCAATTGGATCAATGGCGGAAAGAAAATATGCAGTAAGAGGTAGCATATGAGTAAAAGCTTCACTGCAGGCCTGTTGATTATCAGCATGTTCTGCTTAATGGGCTGCAACAGCAAAAAGGAGAAGGATACCGCAGAAACCTATGACAATTTAAAGAGCGCAACCCTGGAACCAATGGAACTGAATATCTATACATACGGGGGCACGGTAACATCCAATGGCAAGGATAACATTGAAGCCATGCTTGCCAAGATTCAACCTGCTACATATATCTCCCATTATTAACAGAATATCGGCTGAAGGATGTCGCATTCACTAAATTTTAACAAGCTTGACAATGGGCATAATTTCTGTATCTTCAGTAGAAAATAACCTGTGGAGGGATTATGCATGGAAGATATGAGGAATTTTAAGAGCCTGCCCAATTCATACTGGATAGCGTCCACAGACACCACAGATTATCCGGAATTACAACAGGATATTGCCGTCGACACACTCATCGTCGGAGGCGGAATGGTTGGGATAATTACAGCTTACCTTCTGCATAAGGAGGGCATCCAGACAGCGATTCTAGAAGCTGGCCGCATTGCCATGGGAACAACCGCCCATACAACGGCAAAAATAACGTCGCAGCACGGGCTCCTGTACGATAAAATCAAGAACCAGAGGGGTTTGGACATCGCCAGCCAATATGCCCAGGCCAATGAAATGGCCATTCGTGATATCAAAAACATCTCACAGGCCTGTAAGATAGAATGTGACTATCTGCCCCAGGCTGCAATTGTTTATACCCAGCAGGATAAAAATGTCAAGAAGATTGAAAAGGAAATAAAAACCGCTTCTGAGCTTGGCATAAAGGCTTCCTGGGTCGATGAAATTCCTTTTCCGATAACCATTAAAGGTGGAATGAAATTTGAAGATCAGGCGCAGTTCCATCCAAGAAAGTTTCTTATCCCACTGGCTGAAAAAGTTGTATCTGAGGGAGTTCAAATCTACGAAAACACCAGGGCTGTGGACCTGGAATACGGCGATAAGAGCACTGTGATAACGGCACAGGGAAAAAAGATCACCGCAAACAGGGTCATCATTGCATCACATTATCCATTTTACAACAAGCACGGGATGTATTATTCACGTTTATACACCGAAAGGGCCTATGCCATAGCATTCACTGCAAAAGAAAAGTATCCCGGCGGTATGTACATCAACGCTGAGGACCCGTCCCGCTCTCTTCGGTTCCAGCCCCATAAGGGTGGCGAGCTGATGATTGCGGTGGGAGAAAATCATAAAACCGGTCAAGGCGAAGACATGAACAACCATTATCATGAGTTGATACGGTTTGCAGACAGGGTGTTTACAATGAAGGATCTGCTATATCGCTGGTCTACGCAGGATTGCATGACCCTGGATGGTGTTCCGTATGTTGGCCGGTATCAGCATGACAGGCCGAATTTATACGTTGCGACCGGCTTTGAAAAATGGGGGATGTCCAACAGCATGGCATCAGCAGCCCTTCTTAGGGATTTGATCATAAAGGGCACGAGCCCCTGGCAGGAGGTGTACGATCCTTCACGTAAAAACATAGCCGGACAAATCAAAACCTTTATCGTGGAAAATGCCGATCTCGCAAAGCATCTGATCATCGGAAAGCTGGCACCCATACCTGAAAATGCAGAAATTCAACAAGGCGAAGGAAAAGTGATTGAAGCAGATGGAGGGCGTACGGGGGCATACAGGGATGAAAAAGGGAAGCTTCATCTTGTCAACACAACCTGTACCCACATGGGCTGCGAGCTGAACTGGAATTCTGCCGAAAGATCCTGGGACTGCCCGTGCCACGGCTCAAGGTTCACCTGGTCGGGAGAAATTATTGATGGACCTGCAGTTGATCCGTTAACCGCCGAGCAGGATGTAAATACTATTGAAAAGTTAATTAAGGATGAATTTTAATCAGAGCGGCTCGCTTATTGAGGATTTTTCCGCGAAAAAATCAGCACCACGGGAGTGTACCCATTGGAACACTCCCAAAAGCAACCCGCTAGTAATGAAAAAGGGGCTGTCCGGTTTCCGGGAGCCCCCTTTCACATTTCAATGAGCGCTTGCGCGAATTGTGCGCCAAACCACGTTTTTGCTTGCAAAATACGTATGGGCGCTGAAAGCGCCTTCAGAGAGTGTTCCTCGGCTGAAGCCTGCGGTACACTCCCGATTTGCGCGTTTTGTGTGCAACTAGTTCATAATTACCTCTGATAATTATGAACGCGCCGCGAGTATTTTATCAAATGCCCTTCAGTGGGGGATTGTACCCCCACTGAAGCAGAAATCGGTTTCTCCCCCGCCACGCGTTTTTTAGCCCAAAGGGCTAAAAATACGCTATGAGGCAGGGGTCTTAGGAGCATTTGATAAAGCTATATTCTGAGTTACTTAACTTCTCACTTTTATTTTTGAGTAGTTTTTTGAGGCGCTGGAGCTGACATGCTCAGGTGTGATACAACACCGCTCTCGGTAACCTGCCATACAGGCAATCACCGAATGTTGAACGAACTAGTTGGAACGTGTCGGCAGGTAAGGAATAATCCCTTTGGCGAACTCCGACATGCTCATGGTTTGCAGCCATACCTTGCCCGGGCCGGTCAGGGTTGTGAGGAACAAGCCTTCGCCGCCGAACAGGATGTTTTTAAAGCCTTTCACCATTTCAGCCTGATATTGCACGGTTTCTTCAAATGCCGCCACATTACCGGTATCCACCTTTACGGTTTCACCTGGAGCCAAGGTTCTTTCCACAAGGCTTCCATCAATTTCAAAGAACACAATGCCCATGCCGGAAAGCCTTTGCATGACGAAACCTTCCCCGCCAAACAAGCCCGCCTTAAGCCCTTTGGTAACATAAGCACTTAGTTGAACACTTGGCTGTGCGCAAAGGAATGAACGTTTTTGGGCGATGATCGGACACACCCCAACATCCGCCGCTACAATATAGCCTGGGAACCCACTGGCTATGACGATCTCCTGGTTGGGTGCGTGGGAGGTATAAGTTGCCATAAACAATGACTCACCGGAGAACATTCTGCCAATGCCCTTCATCAAACCGCCCGTCATATTGGTTTCCATGGTAATGGTGCTGTCCATCCATGTCATCCCCCCGGACTGGGTGTAAATGCTTTCACCCGGATTCAGACGAATAGAAACAGCCGGAAGATTGTCGCCAAAGATACTGTAATTCAACTGGGTAGGTTGCATTGGCTGGCTATGATTTACAGGCGATGCCGGATTTGCGGGAGGATTGGCGTTATTTGCCGCGGCATCGGCTGGTGTACCGCAAGTGGTACAGAACTTTGACCCGGCATTCAGCTGGGCCCCACACTTTTGACAGAACATACAGATCATCTCCTTTTTTTAACAATATCATATCATTATAAAAGTACCAGTTCAAGCAGAACAACGTTCGTTTGACATGCACGTTTTTGATGCTTTATATATATTATGAAAAAAGAATGTGTTCCCCAAAAGCCTTATGGAATAAACATTGGAACCAGTTTTTTCAAACATGCGAAAATTCCGAATCCCCTTGCAAAGCTGCTCGCTTAGTGATATCATATATTCTGTTCGGCTTATTTTCAGAATCATCGAATAATTACTTCCAAGCCTTTATATTGTGGGGTTTTGTACATATTGTCATGATTCCTGTTGTTTGGCTGGAAAACATCATTCTGTGATTCAACCTTATAATATAATATGAAGAAGGTGTTTTTATGAATGTCACAACATTCGGGCTCATCTCTATCGGGGTGGCGATTGCTTCTTTCGTATTTGCCGGCTGGTTGTATAGCTGGGTGAAAAAGCAACCCTCCTCCAATGTAAAAATTGCCGAGGTCGGCAAACTGATCCGTCAAGGTGCTGCACTCTTCCTTAACAAGGAATACAAGGTTCTGGCTCGTTTTTCCGCCGTCGTTGCACTTCTGATTCTGCTTTTCCTTCCCCAACCCATCTGGAAGGGAAACATCCTTGAAAATGTTATTATGGCAATCGCCTATATCCTTGGTACTGTTTTTTCGGGAATTGCTGGAAAAATCGGTATCCAGGTTGCAACCATTGCCAATGTCAAGGCAGCTGAAGCCGCTAAGGAAGGAATTAAACCCTCCTTTATGGCAGGTTTCCGTGGCGGCGCCGTAATGGGCATGGCCGTTGTTGGCTCCTCCCTGCTGGGTGTTGCCGCTGTTCTTCTTGCCACCAACAATACCACCGCTTTATTGGGCTTCAGCTTCGGAGCAAGCTCCATGGCATTGTTTGCAAAGGCAGGCGGCGGTATCTTCACGAAAACTGCCGATATCAGCGCAGACCTTGTAGGCAAGGTTGAACTCGGCATCCCTGAGGATGACCCGAGAAACCCGGCTGTTATCGCCGATAACGTTGGTGACAACGTTGGTGACGTTGCCGGTATGGGCGCAGACCTGTTCGATTCCAATGTGGCTTCCATGGCTGCTGCCCTTGTTATGGCTTCGGCTTTGGATAAAGGAACTAACGGTACCACCTTCCAGAGTATGGTGTTCTGTTATGCAGCACTGGGGCTTCTTGCTTCCATCATAGGCGTAGGGTTCGCACGCATCGGAAAGAACGGAAGCCCGACAAAGGCATTAAACAACAGCACCTATATCACCACGGGTATATATATTGTATTAACCGCTCTGGCTACCCTTGCTTTCGGTTTTGAATGGCGCATCTGGGGCGCTTGCGTTGTTGGGTTGGTTGTTGGCGTGATTATTGGTATTGCCACTGACTATTTCACCGATGACAGCAAAAAGCCTGTCCATTATGTTGCCAAAGCATCCAATTCAGGGCCGGCTTTTACAATCCTTTCAGGTATCTCTTATGGCATGCTCAGCGTTCTTCCCGCTATGATCGGTATCGCTGTTGCAGCCCTTGCTTCATACAAGCTTTGTGAAGACATCAACCCGATGTTTGGTATTTCCATGGCTGCTGTCGGAATGCTCTCCATCGTCGGCATGATCATTTCCAATGACGCCTATGGTCCCATTGTGGATAATGCCAGAGGCCTTGCTGAAATGGGCGACCTTGGTGACAAGGTGCTTGAAATCACCGATGAACTGGACAGCGCCGGCAATACGGTTAAAGCTGTAACCAAGGGCTTTGCAATTGCTGCTGCAGGTTTAACCGTTATCGCACTGCTGGGCGCTTTCAAGAGTGAAGTGCTCACAGCTCAGGCAGAACTAAATTTAGCAAAGTTTACCGAGGAATCTTTAAACTTTGCGATCATCGACCCCCTCGTTTTCTTTGGTCTGCTGATTGGTGCAGCAATCCCACTTGTATTCTCCGCCATGCTGATGCTTGGTGTTGACAGAAACGCTCAAAGAATGGTCGCAGAAATCCATCGTCAGTTCAAGGAAATCGTTGGGCTAAAAGAAGGAAAAGAAGGCGTTAAGCCCGAGTATGATAAATGTATTGAGATCGCTACCACCGGGGCCCTTAAGGAACTGATTCCCGCGGGTTTAGTGGCTATCATTGCAACCTTGCTCGTTGGTTTCATCGGTGGCGTAAGAGCCATTGGCGGCTTCCTCACCGGGAATATCGTCAGCGGTCTGCTGTTTGCCCTGTTTATGTCCAATGCCGGCGGCTTGTGGGATAATGCCAAGAAGTACGTGGAATCCGGCCATGAAGGCGGCAAAGGCTCTGTTGCACACAAAGCTGCTGTTGTCGGTGACACCGTCGGCGACCCGTTCAAAGACACCGCAGGCCCGTCCATCAACACACAGATTACCGTGTGTTCACTGGTGGCTTCCCTGCTGTCCACACTGTTCCTGACAATGTCTATATTCTAATAACACCTCGACTGCTGTAAAAGGCCGTGCTCCCCATGGAGCACGGCTTTTTTTGGATTTACACAGGGTGGGGCCCAGGTTCCTCTGTAAATAAATTTACACAGGGCGGGGCCCAGGTTCCTCTGTAAATAAATTTACAGAGGAACCTGTCCCCAGTGTAAATGTGAAGTCATTGTGAAATGCGAATTGAATCTGACCGTCCTTGTATACAATTTACACAAAAATATTACGAAACCATTTCTGTATTTCATCTATTTCTCACAAATGTTATGTATTCTGTATATGACAATTGGTATATTTTTCTTTGCCTGTGCTTTCTTCAGTAACATTTTTGTTATCTTTGGTTTGTAAATATACAATTGGACGCAACCATATCATCCATTCGGTTATTTGTCACTTGAGCGCATCGCTCATCTGACAAAATCTGGTTCAGCGAGGAGGGAAAGTATGAAGAAAAAGGCTACCTGTGAAGCATGTGAAGAACAAAAAAAGTACGACGAGATACGCAACATCATAGACCTGTATCGTGGCAAGGAAGGCTCACTGATACAGGTTCTGCACACCGCGCAAAAGATTTACGGTTATCTTCCGCATGAATTGCAGCAGTTTATTGCAGACACCATGAATATCCCTTTTTCCGAGGTATCCGGCGTTGTTTCCTTCTATTCATTCTTCTCGGTTCAGCCCCGGGGCCAGCATACCATTCGCGTGTGCCTGGGAACAGCCTGTTATGTTCGCGGAGGCAAAAAGCTGGTGGAGCATCTGTTGAAAACACTGAATGTAGAGCTTGGCGGAACCACCGCCGACGGCAAGTATACCTTTGAAGTGGCCCGGTGCATTGGCGCCTGTGGCCTTGCTCCCGCCATCATGATCGATGACGTGGTTTACAAGCAGATGACCCCCACAAAGCTGAATGCCTTGCTGGCAAAGTTTTAGGAAAGGATGGTGAAAAGGATGAGTGTTTTGATTCAATCAAGGGATGATTTGCTGAAAATCAAGAACGAATACCTTCGCTGTTCAGAAAAGTACAAGCATCAAATACTGGTATGTGCCGGTGCCGGCTGTGTATCTTCCGACTGTGGTCTGGTACGGGATGCGATTATTGAACAGGTGAAGGCCCTCTCCCTCGACAAAGAAACCCGTGTTTTTGAAACCGGCTGCATGGGCACCTGTGCGGTTGGCCCCGTCATGCTGATCCTGCCTGAAAGGATTTTCTACACAAAGCTTACCCCTGAAACCGCGCAAAAGATCGTCAAGGCGCATCTGATCGACGGGCAGGTGCTTGAAGAACACACCTTTTATGACCATGCCCTGTCAAAGCATATTCCGAAAATTGACGATATCAACTTCTTTAGTGAGCAGGTACGAATCGTACTGCGCAATTGCGGTATTCTTGAATATAACAGCATCGAGGCCTATATTGCCGCCAATGGTTACAGTTCCGTAGCCAAAGCTCTTTTGTTCATGAGCGATACCGCGGTCATTCAGGAGGTTAAAACCTCCGGACTGCGTGGTCGCGGCGGCGCCGGCTTCCCGGTCGCTATCAAATGGCAAGCAGGCAACAAGGCTCAAAGCGATGTCAAATATCTCGTTTGTAATGCCGACGAAGGCGATCCGGGCGCTTTTATGGATCGTTCGGTCATCGAAGGCGATCCACACACATTAATTGAGGGAATGCTCATCGGTGGTTACGCTATTGGTGCTAACAAAGGCTATGTATATATCCGTGCCGAGTATCCTCTGGCGGTTGAGCGTCTGGGAACGGCCATCGAGCAGGCCCGTCAGTATGGGCTTTTGGGGCAAAACATCCTTGGTTCCGGCTTTAACTTCGATCTGGAAATCAGAATCGGCGCAGGCGCATTTGTATGCGGCGAAGAAACCTCCCTGATGTCCTCCATCGAGGGAAATCGCGGCGAGCCCCGCCAGAAGCCGCCCTTCCCCTTTGAAAAAGGGTTGTTTGGAAAGACCACCATCATCAACAATGTTGAAACCCTGGCCAGCATCCCCCCGATTATCGAAAAGGGCGGTGAATGGTATGCACAATACGGTACGGAAAAGGCACATGGTACAAAGGTGTTCGCCCTGGCCGGCGATATCGTCAATACCGGTATTATCGAAGTGCCCATCGGCATGCCCCTTGGGGAGATCATCTTTAAAATCGGCGGTGGCATGCTTGACAAAAAGAGGTTCAAGGCAGCGCAAATCGGCGGGCCTTCCGGCGGCTGCATCACCCAGGACAACCTGAACACCCCCACCGATTATGAGTCCCTGACCATGCTCGGGGCCATCATGGGCTCCGGCGGCCTCATCGCAATGAACGAAGACACCTGTATGGTGGATACAGCCCGTTACTTTATGGATTTCATCCAGGATGAAAGCTGCGGCAAGTGTGTCGCGTGCCGTGTGGGAACCAAGAGGATGCTTGAAATCCTCGAGCGAATCACGCGCGGCGAAGGCCAGGAGGGTGACATTGAACTGTTGGAGGAATTAGGCGAAGCGATCAGTGACACCGCCATGTGCGGCCTGGGCCAGACAGCACCAAACCCTGTTCTAAGCACCATCAAGTACTTCCGTGAGGAATACGAGGAGCATATCTACAAGAAGCACTGCCGGGCAGGGGTATGCAGCGAGCTGTTCATCTCACCATGTGAAAATTCCTGTCCCGCCAATGTCAATATCCCCGGCTATCTGTCACTCATCGCAGCCGGACGGTTTATAGACGCTTACAACCTGGTGCGCCAGGAAAACCCACTGCCCTCCATCTGCGGGCGAATTTGCACCCATCCGTGTGAGCAGCGCTGCCGTCGCGGAACCGTCGATGAGGCTGTGGCCATTTGTGATCTGAAGCGTTTCGTTTCCGACTATGCCATGAAGTATGAAAAAGAATATGTTCATGACATTGTTTGTTCAAAAAACGGGCAGAAGGTCGCGATCATCGGTGCCGGTGCATCCGGCCTCACCTGCGGATATTATCTGGCCAGGACGGGTTACGAGGTGGACATTTTCGAGCAGGAATTGGTCGCCGGGGGCGTCCTTGCCTATGGTATTCCTGAGTACCGGCTGCCCTCCGACATTCTGCAGCATGAAGTTGAAAATGTATGCCGTTCGGGTGTGAACATTATCCTGAATACCGAAGTTGGTAAGGACATCGGCTTCAAGGAGCTTCGTGCCGAGTATAATGCCATCTATATCGCAACCGGGACACAGATCCCGCAGAAGGTCAATGTTCCCGGTGAAAACCTGAAGGGTGTTCTGCCGGGTATCAGCTTCCTGAAGGATGTAAAGCTGCACAAAAAGGTAAACCTGACGGATCATGTCGTTGTGGTGATCGGCGGCGGTAACACCGCCATCGACTCAGCCCGTACAGCCCTGCGCCTGGGCGCGAAGAAGGTCATGCTGCTGTACCGCAGAACCCGCGAGATGATGCCCGCCTACGACATTGAAATTGAAGAAGCACTGCATGAAGGGGTTGAACTGAACGAGCTGGTCTCACCGGTACGTTTCATCTCCGACAAGCATGGTCGCGTGTCAAAGGTTGAATGTGTACACCGCCGCCTCAGCAACTTCGACAATACAGGCAGAAGAAACACCGGACACATCGAAGGTTCCAACTTCATCCTCGATGTGGATACCGTGATCACTGCCGTCAGCCAGCATGCCGACCTCCCCTTCGTCCCGAAGGATGATATCGGTGTTACTCCCTGGGGAACCTTTATTGTAGACCCTGAAACCCAGATGACAAAAATGTCCGGTGTCTTTGCAGGCGGAGACGTTGCCCGGGGCCCGGATGAAGTGATTCGAGCCATCGCGGACGGTAAAAGCGCCGCAAGGTCCATCGATCTGTTCCTCAACGGTAAGGGTATCCTGAACAAGGGTGAAAAGATTAAAATTCCGGATATTACAGATGATGATGAAATTGTCTCCCACGACCGCTTCCCGATGGAGTTTCTGCCGCTGGAACAGCGTGTTAACTCATTTGACGAAGTGGTGATCGGTTATCATAAGCTGAACGCTATTGCGGAAGCGATGCGTTGTCTGCACTGTGACAGGAGGTGAAGGTCATGTTGAACTTAACGATTAACGGGAAGGCTGTCACTGCCCCGGAGGGCAGTACGATCCTGGAAGCCGCCAAATACAATCACATTCAAATCCCCAGCCTGTGCTACCTGGAAAATGTTCACGCCATAGGCTCCTGCCGCATTTGCGTGGTGGAGGTGGAAGGGGCAAAAAACCTCCAGGCTTCCTGCATTACCAAGGCTGTGGAAGGGATGAAAATCAAAACCAACAGCAAGCGGGTGCAAAAAGCCCGGAAGGTGCTTTATGAGCTGCTGCTGTCCGATCACAACCGGGATTGCCTCAGCTGCAAGCGCAACACATCCTGCGAGCTGCAGGCCCTTGGAAAGCTTCTGGGGGTTGAGGAAAGCAGGTTTGATGGCGAACGGCTGGCTGATCCACTGGATATATCCATTTCACTCACTCGTGATATGTCCAAATGTATCCTTTGTCGCCGCTGTATCACCGTTTGCAATGAAATCCAGGGAACCGGCATTCTGAATGCACAAAACCGCGGTTTTGCCACCGTGGTCGGGCCGGGTATGGATCTTCCAATCGGCTCGGTCAATTGTGCCTTCTGCGGTCAGTGCACCGTTGTGTGCCCTGTGGGCGCTCTGAAGGAAACGTCCTCCGCTGAAAAGGTTTGGGCCGCTTTGAACGATCCGAAAAAGCGTGTCGTCGCACAGGTTGCCCCCGCCATTCGCGTGGCCATTGGTGAGGAGTTCGGCCTTGAGCCCGGAAGCCGTGTTACCGGGAAGCTGGCCAGCGCGCTGGAATACCTTGGCTTTGATGATGTTTTTGATACAAACTGGGCAGCGGATTTAACGATTATGGAGGAGGGTACCGAATTCCTCTCCCGGGTCAAAAAAGCTTTAACAGGCGGGCAAAGCGTTCTTCCGATGATCACAAGCTGCAGCCCGGGCTGGATCAAGTATATTGAGCACACCTTCCCGGATCAGCTGCCGCACCTGTCCACCTGTAAATCTCCCCATACCATGCTCGGCGCCGTGGTGAAGTCCTATTATGCCGAAAAGCTTGGTATTGACCCTGCGGATATGTTCGTTGTTTCTGTGATGCCCTGCACCGCAAAGAAGTTTGAAATCGGACGCGCGGAAATGCAGAATGACGGATATCCCAATGTGGATGCCGTCCTGACAACCCGGGAGCTTGGGGATATGATCAAGGAAGCGGGTATCGATTTTATTAACCTTCCCGACCGCGAGTTTGACGCGCCTCTGGGAATGTCCACCGGGGCCGCCGATATCTTCGGCCTTACCGGAGGGGTTATGGAGGCCGCGCTTCGCACGGTTTACGAACTGGTTACAGGGCGCGAGCTGCCGTTTGAAAAGCTGCATGTCACCCCGATTGTCGGCCTGGAAAAAATTAAGGAAGCAACGATAAAAATCGAAAACCCACTGCAGGAGTACTCCTTCCTGAACGGTATCGAGGTGAAAGTTGCAGTCACCAGCGGCCTGAGAAACGCGAAGGCTCT
This sequence comes from Ruminiclostridium sp., assembly GCA_012523055.1. Taxonomy (GTDB): domain Bacteria; phylum Bacillota; class Clostridia; order DSM-8532; family DSM-8532; genus JAAYJG01. The sequence continues at coordinate 13,589 of JAAYJG010000011.1, forward strand.
GGTGGAACAGATTCAGGCAGGAAAATCACCCTATCATTTCATTGAAGTAATGGGATGTCCTGGTGGTTGCATTACCGGCGGCGGTCAGCCAAGAAGTGATGATCCGCAGGTGCGTCAGAAACGGATGAAAAACCTCTATGACGAGGATGAATCCAAGGCTTTGCGCAAATCCCACGAGAACCCGTATATCATTTCATTCTACAAGGAGTTCCTCGGGGTACCCAATGGTCGTCTCTCCCATGAATTACTACACACAAAGTATGTCCGAAGGGGCAAATACAATGAATTCAGCGACGAAACCTTCGTACAAAGCGCTCCGGAAAAGAAGACGCAATCAAAGAAGGTTGGCAAGGTTGTTGCCCGCCCTGAAGAAAAAACCACTGCAGCCAATTCACGGGAAGAGCTGGAATCGGTTCGTGTCCTGAACCTGGAAGCCGAAAACAAGAGCCTGAAGCACGAGCTGGAAGACACACTCGAAACTGTAGATATTCTTAAACGCGTCATTGCCGATTATGCGCAGAAGAAATAGCCGTGCACCGGTTATGCAAATCATCTTATGTCATCATGAAGGCAGGTTCTGCGGAACCTGCCTTTTCTGGTCTTATTGTGTTTTGTTTTGATATTCCTATTAAGAGGGTTCGCTAAACTTATACCCAAAGCCGCGTATGGTTGAGATGCATTGTTGATGAGGTCTTAATGCCTCCCGCAGGGTTTTAATATGGGTATCCACCGTTCGGTCGGTGCCGTAATAATCATGACCCCAAATGTCATTGAGCAGCATTTCCCTTGAAAAAGCCTGATTCGGGTTTTTCGCCAGAAAGGCCAGCAACTCATATTCCTTTGGCGTCAGGGTGACATTTTTCTCATCCACATAAACGGTGTGTGATATGGTATCGATATGTATCGGACCGAACACCAGATTCCGGTTGGTTTGCTTCTCGTGTCCCGCATTTCGGCGGAGAATAACCTTTAGGCGAGCCAGTAATTCCTTCGGGGAGAAGGGTTTGGTCACATAGTCTTCCGCCCCTAATGCATAGCCCTGCAAAACAGACTCTTCATCGGACTTTTCAGACAGGAATACAAACGGAATATCACCCATTTTACGAAGCTGCCGGGATACGCTTTTGCCATCCAGCTCTGGCAGCTGAATGTCCAAAACAGCCAAATCATAATCATATCGGCGTAAGTGTTTGATGGCGGTAATGCCGTCGGGGACAAGATCGGGTTCATAGCCTTCAGAAATGAAGATCTCCCTCATCTCCTTCCGGATCTGCTCATTGCCATCCGCAACCAGAATTCTAACTCTCATTCAAACGCACCTCACATATGGTCCGCATGGATCGTGCTCCATAAGAATCATCGGATTGTTCAAAAAAAGTCGCTCGAAATGCCGTCTGTGACGAAATCGCGGAATATACAACTGCCCGGCATGATGGGTGTTTGTTAAGAATTATTATACACTTTATGGTATATAAATGCAAACGATGGTTCAAATACACACCAAATCTGATTTCCGCGGTACTTGACACCGGCGTGCAAACATAATAAAATTTCATATATATATTATAAGGAGGAGAAA
>JAAYJG010000125.1 GCA_012523055.1 Ruminiclostridium sp.
AAAACCGCCGGCTCCGGCAATTCCTGCAACAGGACCGTTCTTGATCTCACGGTTTGTCACAATCATTGTCCCTGGTGCGTCGGGGTTATTGGTATTTCGGATATTCACCGGAATGCCCTTTTTAATGACCGGTGCAAGGGTCTCTTCGTGCAGGATGGAAAAACCGGCATACGCCAGTTCACGCATTTCACGGTAGGTCAGTTCGGAGATCGCCTTCGGATTTTTGATAAGCTTTGGGTTTGCCGCGAAGACCGAATCCACGTCTGTAAAGTTTTCATACACCTTTGCCTCCACCGATGCTGCCAGAATCGAGCCGGTAATGTCTGATCCTCCGCGCGGGAATGTCACCACCTCACCTGTCAGCGAATAGCCAAAGAACCCCGGGAAGATCAACAGACCCTCCATCTTTTTCAGCTTGGAAAGGTTTTTAAAGGATTGCGGCAGTACTCTCGCGTTTCCGTATTCATCGCTGAGAAAAAGCCCCGCGTCTTTGGGGTTGATATATTTGGCATCATAGCCTCTTGTCTTGAGATACTTCGCCACCAGCCTGGCGCTGTTGTCTTCGCCGGCAGCCTTCATGCGATCCACAAACTTTTCCTTGTTATCAAAGCCCAGAGATATTCTGGTTCTCAGATTATTTTCGATATCCCTGACAATTTCGTCTCCGATTCCCAGGCCCTTCGCAATTCTGTCATATCGGCCAACAACCGCCATCAGTTCCTTTTCACATTCTCCCGTTTTCAGAAAAGTCTCAGCCAGTATGATCAGCATATCGGTTACCTTTGTATCCTGATCATATTCCTTGCCAGGTGCTGAAACAACAACCAAACGACGCTGTGGGTCGGAGGTTACGATATCACACACTTTTTTTACCTGTTCTGCGGAAGCCAGAGAGGTTCCGCCAAATTTACAAACCTTCATGAAATGCCCCTCCAATAGTTCCTCCGGGAATGAACCCGTATTGCTCTTGTATTATTCTATTCCTTGTTATTATCGGCCTGCATATTGTCCATATAAACCATATAAATTAAGGTGAAGCGTCTATCGGCTTCACCTTAACAAATGTATCATGTCATTTCATGCCTTGTCAATTCGAAGTTTTCATGGTTATTCACAGCCGTATCACAGGCAAAACACCACCCGGTTTACTTCCGAAGAAGCTTAACGGTTTCTCTTGCAATGGCAAGCTCTTCATTGGTCGGGATCACAAATGTTCTCACTTTGGCATCGGGTTTGCTGATATCCATCTCCTGGCCCCTCTGGTTGTTTTTCTCGTCGTCAACCTCTATGCCCAGGAATTCAAGGCCTGCTAAAACCCTTTTGCGGATGCCGCTGTTGTTTTCACCGATTCCGGCAGTGAAAACCAACGCGTCGATGCCGCCCATAGCCGCCGCGTATGAACCAATATACTTCTTCACGCTGTATGCAAATACTTCCAAAGCTAATTCGGCGCGTTCGTTACCGTTATCCGCGGCATCATCCAGATCCCGAAAGTCGCTGCTGATCCCTGAAATGCCCAGCATCCCGGACTTTTTGTTCAATAATTCGTTCAACATTGCCGCGTCATAGTTGTCATGCTCGATCAGGCCTGTTACTATCGCCGGATCGATCACGCCGCAGCGTGTACCCATGGGAACACCCTCCAAGGGTGTATAGCCCATGCTGGTGTCGACGACAATACCGTTTCGAATGGCGCAGATGCTCGAGCCGTTGCCAAGGTGGCAGGTAACGATTTTCAGGCTGTCATAGGGCTTGTTCATCAAAATGGCAACCCTTTCAGACACATATTTGTGGGATGTGCCGTGAAAGCCATACCGACGCATGCCTTTTTCCTGATACAGGTTATAGGGCAGCGCATAAATAAAAGCTTTTTTAGGCATGGTCTGGTGGAATGCCGTATCAAAGACAGCCACCATGGGCACATCAGGCATCATTTTTTTACAGGCCTGAATGCCAATCATGTTCGGGCCGTTATGCAACGGTGCAAGAACAATGCATTCCTCTATGGTGTTCATCACTTCTTTGTTGATGATAGCTGACTTATAGAACTTCTCGCCGCCATGAACCACACGGTGCCCCACCGCAGAAATTTCGTTCATACTTTTAATAACGCCATATTCATCGTCTATCAGCGCATGGATCACCTGCTTGATGGCATCGTGATGATCATTCAGTTCTATCTCCTTTTGAAACTTACTGCCATCTTCGTTTGTCTGCCTGATAAAAGAGCCTTCCAGGCCAATTCTGTCACACAGACCTCTTGCCAGAACCGCTTCGTTTGTCATATCGATCAGCTGATATTTCAGCGACGAGCTTCCGGTATTAATTACAAGAACTTTCATGCATGTAAACCCCCATCCAGTCTTACTTAATATGATTAATCCTGTGCCTGTACGCAGGTAATGGCGACGACCCCAACGATATCTTCGGCGGTGCAGCCGCGGGACAAATCGTTCACCGGTTTTGCGATTCCCTGGGTAACAGGACCGTAAGCATCGGCTTTCGCCAGTCGCTGTGTCAG
>JAAYJG010000126.1 GCA_012523055.1 Ruminiclostridium sp.
GGTACCGATTACCTTAATCAGGCGGCGAGCATATCTCCCGCCTCGATATAACAGTGTGTTGCGATTGCAAGCAATCGCTTCCGTTGTTATAATGAAAGGAGTGTTCATATGGAAAAGTGGGTTTGTATTGTTTGTGGTTATACTTATGACCCGGAGGCAGGAGATCCTGATAATGGTATCGAGCCGGGCACACCCTTTGAAGAACTACCGATAGATTGGGTTTGCCCTGACTGCGGCGTTGGCAAGGATATGTTCGAACAGGAATAGCCGTATGTGTGATGCAAAAGCAGAAAGCATGGATTGAAACCGTTCTGCTTTGCTTTCCCTTGATGTTTTTACTTGTAAACAAACAAAGATTATGTTATCATATTTTCATAGCTGAATATAAGTTTTTTCCTTATCAAGAGAGGTGGAGGGACTGGGCCCTGTGAAACCCGGCAACCGGCATTTGGTACGGTGCCAATTCCTGCAGGATTTATCCTGAAAGATGAGGAGCATGGATGGTGTCTCTTCATTATTGAAGAGATTTTTTTATTCATGATTTCATTGTAAAAACTCATTCCTGTGCATAATAGAGTTGACTGTGTAAAATCAAACAGCGCAGGAATGTACCTGCTGATTAACTCGCTAAGTAAAGATGCCATTCAATGCGGTCATGTTTGTGTTTTGGCAAATTATTCGCGCAAATGCTCATTGATCATAACTACTCGAAAGGAGATGCATTTTTATGTCCAAGGTTCTGTTTACATCAGAGTCGGTAACCGCAGGCCATCCGGATAAAATATGTGACAATATCTCGGATGCCATTCTCGACGCTATTCTGGCGGAGGATCCCATGGCAAGGGTTGCCTGTGAAACGGCGGTAACAACCGGAATGGTGCTGGTGATGGGGGAAATTACGACCTCCTGCTACATCGATATTCCCAAGGTGGTCCGGGCAACCATCCGGGATATCGGATATGATCGCGCAAAGTTTGGCTTTGATTGTGACACCTGTGCGGTATTGACTTCTATAGATGAGCAGTCGTCGGATATTGCCATGGGTGTGAATGAAGCGCTGGAAGCAAAGAAGCATGAAATGGACAACAGTGTTATAGAAGCCATTGGCGCGGGGGATCAGGGCATGATGTTCGGATATGCCTGCGATGAAACCCCGGAGTATATGCCCATGCCCATATCACTGGCCCATAAGCTGACCATGGCGCTGACCGAAGCGCGTAAAAGCGGTGTTTTGGATTATCTCAGGCCGGACGGCAAATCACAGGTAACGGTGCAATATGAAAACGGAAAGCCTGTCCGCGTGGATACGGTGGTTATTTCAACACAGCATGGCCCGGAGGTGGATCATGACACCATCGAAAAGGATGTCATCGAAAAGATTATCCGCCCGGTGATTCCGGCAGAGCTTCTGGACCAGCGAACCCATTATTTGGTCAACCCTACGGGCAGGTTTGTAATAGGCGGCCCCCAAGGTGATTCTGGTTTAACTGGCAGAAAAATCATTGTGGATACCTATGGCGGTATGGGACGCCATGGCGGCGGAGCGTTTTCCGGGAAGGATCCGACCAAGGTGGATCGGTCGGCGGCCTACGCAGCCAGATATGTGGCAAAAAATATCGTTGCTGCAGGGCTTGCAAGCCGCTGCGAGGTTCAGCTGGCTTACGCCATCGGCGTTGCGCAGCCCGTATCCATCATGATCGACACCTTTGGAACCGGGAAAATAGAGGAAGAAAGAATATCCGCAATCGTCAGAAAACTGTTCGATCTCCGCCCGGCGGCGATCATCCGGGATCTGAATCTTCGCCGCCCAATTTTCCAAAAGACGGCGGCATATGGTCACTTTGGCCGGATGGATGAGGACTTTACCTGGGAGAGGACAGACAAGGTGGAAGCCATTTTACGGGAAGCAGGAATGTAAGGGCTGATACCAGTAAAAAAGCGGCTATCATCAACCCGAAAAGGGCATGATAACCGCTTTTTATTATGTCGAGGCCTTTGGAGCAGCCGGATGGTTCTTTTTCGGTCTAGCTGCGTTTAGCTTAAAATATCAACGATAAACACATCTGTTTTTTCCTGCAGATCAATCTCATAAGGGGTCAGCACGGGGGGGCCTTCTTTACGTGTGATGACCATCACCTTCGGACGAATGGACATGGTACCCTTTGCTTCGACCACGCGGGCGATTTCTCCGGTATTCAGCAAAACGATGATGTCTGCGGGGTACACGGCAATATTGTCAAGGAATACTTTCAATATCTCGGGGTCAAAGTGCTGGGATGCGTTGGCAACAAGGTATTCTGCAGCTTCATGGGGCATAAACCTCTTGCGGTAAACCCGGTTCGCCGTAAGGGCATCATATACATCAGCCACAGCAACAATCCTGGAGAGTAAGTCAATATCTGTTCTGGCTTTCCCTAAGGGGTAGCCTGTGCCATCCCAGTGCTCATGATGACTCAGCGCAATATTGGCAATCCTGTGGTCCATACCAGGGGTCTTCCGGATCACATCGTACCCCAAAACAGTATGTTTCTTAATAACTTCGTACTCATCCTTCGTCAGCCTTGCCGGTTTATTCAGAATGTTCAGTGGTATTTTGCATTTGCCCATATCATGTAAGATAGCCCCCATGCCCAAGTCGGAAATTTCACTTTCCGAAAGGTGTATGCTTTTACCGGCAATCACTGAATAAATGCAGACATCGACCGAATGCAGGTAAGTATAATTGTCTATATCTCTGATTCCCGTCAGCTTCATAAAAACGTTGTCATCATTTAAAATTTTCTGGACAATATCATCCACTGTATCTTTCAGCATGGGAAGGTTTATGCCAGCACCCTCTCGGACACTTTCCATCACGGTCTTAATTGTTTGAAAGGTTTCAGTATAAACCACTTCTTCACTGAAATATTCAAGTTTACCGATCTCATCCTCAACATACAGATACGGAACTCCATAATGTCGAATCCGTTCCAGATAACGGTTCTTGATGGTAAAGCCTTTTAACAGCAGGAAACGACCATCCTCCAAAATGACATCTCTTGCAAGCTTCATGCCGGGTGCCAGTTCTTCAACAGAAATTCTCCTCATTTCAAACCTCAAAATAATCCATATTGCAGCATATTGTTCCATCAAAGAGATAGTAAACGTCCAATCGGGTCCATAAAAAACCAACAAAACAAGCATGACCTGTTGTGTGAAATAACTTAGAATTTTTGTAAACCATTCTCTTTCGCAACTACACCGAATATCAAAAACATATAATAAAGACTGGAGTAAAGCTGCCGGAAGTTGTTAATCAATATACTGCCAAACCGATAGTATAGGTTGCATTGGGAACCAGCAGGTGCTTAAGCGTGTGAGTAGCCGGATTTTCGGGTTAACCAGGATTACCTTGTGACCAGTCGAATTGTTTGGATGAACCTTTGATACCTTGCGACCAGCCAGATTGTTTGGGTTAACCTTTGATACCTTGCAACCAGCCAGGCAGGCTGTTAAAAATGATGTCTGTCACTCTACGCATGAACTATCTGCTTATACTTACCTCAGATCGAGCCCAATATAACAAAAAAATTTGTTTTGCATAGAATATATTGAAACATATGTATGGGCTGTGAAAAGTATGGTTGTGTATATCATCATATCCTTGTTTGCCATGTATGGCTTTTTTCATTTGCTGCGTGACCTTGTTATTAAAATGAAAGCGGGTTCCCGGGATTGTTCGGGGAAGCTGTGCCTTGTTCCCAGACCAGGGGATGAATGTCTGGAAGGAAAGATCCGATGCATTTTTCTCGATGAGATCTCCGAAAAGCTGGGAACCGATGGCCATCTTTACGTTACGCTGGAGGAAGACGATCCGAACAAACCAATGGTGGAAAAACTCTCTTTCGAGTATCCCCGTTTGGTATTGATGGAACCTGCAAATTGGAGTAGAATGAATTGCAGAGGGGTTAGCATGGGAGCGGGGACCCGAAAAGACAGATAAGAACACAAGCCTCCGCCCGATTGGCTCCATTTCTGGGTCCGGGCTGGAAACACATCTCCGCGCTGTCTCCCCGGCAGGTGTACCAAAGAGAGGATCTTTTCTTGGAACAAATAGAAGGCTTTGTTGAAGGTATTATTTACTGTAACGAACAAAACGGGTATACCGTCTGCGAATTACGGTCAGGCCGCCGCATCATTACAGCAGTGGGCTGTATGCCAGGTTTGTGTGTCGGTGAAACTGTCCTTGTCGGCGGGTTATGGGTGGTTCATCAGGATTATGGCAAGCAGCTGAAGGTTGAAAGCTGTGAGCGACGTCTCCCGAAAACCACAGACGCTATTCTGAAATATCTTTCTTCCGGGGTCATCAAAGGAATTGGTGAGGCTACCGCTAAAAAGATCGTTGCAGCCTTCGTGGACGAAACCTTGCGGGTATTACAGTTTGAACCTCTCCGTCTTACCAAAATCAAGGGTATCAGCACCGACAAGGCACTGGCTATCGGGCAGACCTTCGCGCAGCAGGAGCAAATTCGCCTGACCATCATGTTTTTTCAGGAGTATGGCATCTCCGCCAATATGGCTGTAAAACTGTGGAAAAAGTTTGGCAGTCAGGCCATCGACGAGATTAAGCGTAATCCATATCGTCTGACCGACGAGGATTTTAACATAGGGTTTAAGACGGCGGACAGGGTTGCCATCTCCATGGGAATTGATCCATCCTCCAAATTTCGCGTGCAAAGCGGGATAAAGCATGCCCTGTCCAAGGCGGTACAGAACGGCCATGTTTATCTTCCCCGGGATATTTTGGTCGATTATGCCTCCAGGTTGTTGGGTACGACCCCATTGGCTGTGGAGGAAGCACTTTCAGACATGATGTTTGAAGAGAGCATTTATGTCGATAAAGCAAAGGGCGACCGAGTTTACCTTGCTGCATTTTATAAGGCAGAGCAGTATGTGTGCCGCAAAATCGGTCTTTTATACCGAACGCAGCCGGAAAAGGATATCAATGACCTTAATGGCGTTTTGAAAGAGATTGAAGCCGAACAGCAGGTTCAGTATGCTCAGCTGCAGCTTGATGCAATCCGCCTGTCAGCGGAAAAGAGCATATTGGTTGTTACAGGCGGCCCCGGAACGGGAAAAACCACGCTGATTAAAGGCATTATCGCCCTGTTTCAAAAGGAAGGCCTGAAAGTGGTTTTGGCTGCACCTACGGGCAGGGCGGCCAAAAGAATGACCGAGGCCACCGGTGAAGAGGCTAAAACCATTCATCGGTTATTGGAAACCGTATATGCGGACGATGAATTCAAGAAGGAATTTAAAAAGAATGAACAGGATCCCATAGAAGCCGACATTATCATCATTGATGAGGTTTCCATGGTGGACATCCTGTTGATGCATGCGTTGCTGAAAGCAGTTCAGCCGGGCACAAGGCTTGTGCTGGTGGGTGATGCGGATCAGCTGCCGTCGGTTGGGCCGGGTCGCATCCTGTCGGATATGATTGAAAGCGGTTTGCTTGAGGTGGCATACCTGAACCAGATTTTTCGCCAGGCTGAGGAAAGCCTGATCGTTGTGAACGCACACAGGATCAATCAGGGAGAATGTCCCGAAATGAATCGCCCCGATTCAGATTTCTTCTTTGTGCCCAGGGTCGTGCCCCAGGATGCGGCTGCAGCAGTTCTGGAGCTGTGCACCGTCAGAATCCCTGAAAAATTTGGCCTTGACCCCATGAAGGATATTCAGGTTCTATCTCCAGCCAAAAGGGGAGCCGCCGGAGTGTTCAGCCTGAACGCCGCACTGCAGGCCCGTTTGAACCCTCCCAGTGCCAACCGGAAAGAGAAAGCCAGCCGGGATATGGTTTTTCGGGAAGGAGACAGGGTGATGCAGATTAAAAACAACTACACCCTGTCATGGACAAGCACTTCCGACGAAGGCATACAGAGCGTGGGTGAGGGTGTATTTAATGGGGATATGGGCATCGTGCGCGCCATAAATCCCAAAGACAGTACCTTAACCGTTTTGTTTGATGATGGAAAAGTCGCAGAGTACGATTTTGAGAATCTGGACGAACTGGAATTGTCCTATGCCATTACCGTCCATAAAAGCCAGGGAAGCGAGTTTCCCGCCGTAGTGATCTCCCTGGCCGGCATCCCGTCCATGCTCACCTGCAGAAACCTGCTGTATACGGCTGTTACGCGGGCGAAACAGCTGGTTGTTCTGGTTGGGGACATGGGAACAATTCAAAACATGATTGCGAATATGACTGAAAAGGAACGGTATACCGGTTTAAAGGAAAGACTGGCGGAAGAAAATGCCGGGATGCAGGCCGGTATTGTTCAGAGTTTTCTGTGACGATGTGAAAGAAGTGTTCGTAAAAAACGTTGACGGCAGAAGGGAGACCTATGCAGAACAAAAAGCTACCTGTTCATGAGTATATTATCAGGCTCTTTTTTCCTCCCCGCTGTATAAGCTGTGACTGCCTTTTATCCATAGATGCGCAAGGGGTTTTGTGCCGTGACTGTGAAGAAGATATCCCGGTACTGAAAAACCGCGAGTTTGTCAACCCGGCAGGGGACAGCATCGGAAAGATATTTTCCGCTTTTGAATATGAAAAGGGCATCCGTAAGGCCGTTCACAATCTGAAGTTTAATGACCGGCCAGGGAATGCGCCTGCTTTAATCGACCTTGCGCTGCCCCGCATCAAACTATTTTTGTTTGATGAACCCCACTGTGACAAATCTCCTAAATATGATATAATTATACCAGTACCGATCCATTTCAGAAGAAAACAACAAAGAGGATATAATCAATCCGAGCTATTGGCGAAAAACCTGGCAAAACAAACTAAAATCGCATTTTGCCCCAGGTCTTTAACCAAAAACATGCACACTCCTCCGCAAAGCTCACTGGGGCGCGGGGAGCGGCTAAGAAACCTGAAAAGTGCTTTTCGACTGAAGAATCCGGATACAGTTCGCGGGAAACGGGTTCTTCTGGTGGATGATGTCATGACAACAGGCAGCACCCTGGAGCATTGCGCGAGGGTACTGGAAGAAGCCGGTGCCACACAGGTTGATGCTTTTGTCATTGCAATCCGAAGGAAGGCCCATTGTGAATAAGTTTGCAAGGAGGTACACCTAATGCCTGAAATCAAATATTGCAAGGTCTGCAGGAAAATGTTTCAGTATGTCACCGGACCCATTCTTTGCCCGGCATGCAAGCAGATTGATGAAGAAGAATTCGAAAAGGTCAGGGCATTTTTAAGGGATTTCCCGGGGGCGAACATGAAGGAAGTTGCCGACAATACGGGGGTGAATCCAAACAAGATCAGCCGCTGGTTAAAAGAGGAGCGACTGGAGGTCAGCGAAGGAAGCCCGGTTGCTTTAAACTGTGAAAACTGCGGCGTCAGAATCCGCAGCGGCCGTTTTTGCATCGAGTGTTCAAAAGGCCTGGCCCGTGAAATGATGAGTGCAGGCCGGGAATTGAAAGACAGCTTAAAAAGGACACAGGAAAAGAGCAGTGGCACCGGCAAGGAAGACTTTGGGCTGTATTACAAGCACAAGGATGATAACAAAAACTAACTGGCTTGCGGATCGTTCATAACTATCTCAGACAGTTATGATCCAGTTGCGTGCAAAACGCGCTCATTGATATTTTCAGAGTAACAGGAAATAACTTGCCATAAAAACAACATAAAAACATCGGTTCTCCGGGTTGAACCTTATCGGCTTCAACCCGGGTTCCGTTGTTTTTTTGTGTGGAAAAACAACGGAACAAGGCCTGTGTAACGAACAGAGAAGGCTTTCCATGCAGAGTTGTAAAGTGCGGCAAATAAGACAAGATAAATGAGCCAACACTGTTTACCCAAAAAATAGGACCATAAAACAGTGGGAAATTTCATTTTTAGCATAAATTAAACCAAACATTGTGACGATACTATTTGTGAAGATACAAAAGATAAAAACCATAGAGTAAGGAGTACTACTGCTATGCGTGAATAGAGAAGTTTACAGGAGAGAGGGATTTAAAATGAAAATCTGGGGAGACAATCCCAGGGTGTTCGGTGTTTACAACCAGACCACCCAGGTTGGAAAAATTAAAAAGCAGGAAAGCGTTGCGTCCAGGAAGGACGAATATCAGGTTTCCAACCAGGCCAGGGATTACCAGTCTGTCATGAAGGCTTTGCGCAACATACCGGACATTCGCCAAGGCAGGGTGAACGAGGTATCCAGCAGAATAGAGGCGGGCACCTACAAGGTTGAAGCCAGCGATATTTCTGATAAGATCATCCGTACACTTTCCGGGAAAGAAGACTAAGTTATGAAAACGAAAGAAAAATGGAGCGGGATAACATCAATATTCAGGTTATCCCGTTTTATTTTGTCACCGATATATATGATGAGAAGACTTAACTGTAATGGAGGAAATCAATGATAAACCAGGTGTGGATCGACAATCTGATAAAGGTGCTGGAATACGAAAACAAGCTGTATGGCCAGCTTTATTCGATTGCTGAAAATAAAACCGGGCTGGTGGTAAAATCCGAGGTAGACAGCCTGCAAGAGCTGGTGGGCAAGGAACAAAAGCTGATCAGTGAATTGAACAAGCTTCAGGATGTCCGCGAGCAAATCATCGGTCAGGTTGCCCAAACCATCGGCAAAGACCCGCGGGAGGTAACCATTTCACAGCTTGCCGCATATCTGCCCCAGGATCAGGCTAAAAAGCTGACCTGTTCCAGGGTCAAGCTGAAGGAAACCGTGAGAAAGTTAACCGATAAAAACGATTTGAACCAACAGTTGATTAAAAATGCCCTGGAATATGTGGATTTCTCTCTGAATCTTTTAACCCAGCCCGCACCGCAAACCCCACAGTATGGGCGCAAGGGAAATGAAACAGGCGCAAAGGGCAGGGGTATTTTGGATATTAAGTACTAGATTATTCGCAGCAGGTCCTGAAAAACCGGCTGCGCAGCCAATACGCAGTGAACGAAGGGTTACTCGTTACAAACCCAGGCAAAATACGGCAAAGTGCTGTAAATGATTCGCAAAGGAGGTGTTTCAATGGCGATCACTTTTTTGGGGCTGGACACCGCTGTATCCGGTATGCACACCAACCAGAAGTCTCTGGAGGTAACCGGTCATAACATATCCAATCTGTCTACCCAGGGTTATACACGGCAGCAGGCTATGATACAAACCGCCAATACCCGCCA
>JAAYJG010000127.1 GCA_012523055.1 Ruminiclostridium sp.
CAAAGCTTAGTATCTGTTTAAATCAAAATAACATAAAACCAAAGTTAATATTACAGGTCAGTTTATTGGACAATTTATTTGAAACCGATATCAAATATATTGAACTGCAAGTTTTAATATAATTCATTACTTTTGCACCTATAAATTTCTTGCATTTCCAAATGCTATTTCATATAATAAGAACAAGCTGTCGACAATAAACCTCAAGCAAGGATGCGGAACCCAATATGATAACCATGTAAAATTCTGTGGTACCTGTGGTGAAGACATGTCCGGGTAAATGAAATGAGGTAAAAACATATGGAAATTGTTGTACGCCCCATGCAGAGCGGTGAGGCCGCTGAAGTTCACAAAATAGGCAGGAGAGCTTTTACCTGGTTCGAAAGCCTTTGGGTAAGTAAACCCAGGGAAGCTCTCGTTGCAGTGAAAGATGGGACAATTGTGGGAGCCATTCTTTACAAGTTTATGAAAACCCGTGGAACAAAAATCGGATACATCGATTACGCTTTCATAGACCCACATTATCATAATCAGGGAATTGGGGGACGCCTGTACAAAGCCAGCATTGATTTCCTGTGGGAACAGGGCTGCGATGCACTGACAGCTATCGTTAAAGACGATAATGTAGGATCCTGGGGGTTATTCCTGAAAAACGGCTTCGAGCGGGTCAGTTTGTCTGAAGGGGTTCGGCAATTAGGGTTATGGGGTATGCTTGGACAATACTTGGGGACACCATTTTGTTTTGGAGCGGGTATGGAGTTTTATGTTGCTCTTCGCGATAAAACCTGTGTATCCGGTAAAGGCGGAAGTATTAAGCAGCTTGCTGCATATATTTCAACCAATTTACTGTTGTTTCTGCTCACCATTTTTCGAAGACCGGAAAATGCCCTAACCTTTTTCATCGCCTATTTCATTTTTTTATCCGGTGGTATTTTGGCGGGTTATTTCGGTACATTGCTCTCCAGACGAAAGTGGCACTTCCGTTTTAATAATGGCGGCGGGCTTGTTTGTGCTAGTATTCAACTGACAGGTAACATGTTTCCGATGGTTGGAAACTGGTATCCCGAGGAATATGAAAACTCAGACGAGTTCCGCAAAGATATGGGGATGACCGCTCTGTTTGGATGGGTGTTTGTACTTTTCCTATCGATTCTTTCTATTCTGATGCTATCTCAACATGTTATTTTTCGTTATTTTCGTGAAATCGGTTTTCTTTTTTTGATTTATCGTATTTTAGCCATCTATCCGTTTGAGTCATACGGCGGCAGAAGAATATACCAGTGGAAGCGGGGAATATATCTGCTGATGGCTATCATCTCTTTAGCGGTTATGGCTATAATCTATTTTTCATAAGAAATATATTGTAAAGGGCTGAGAAGTCTTTATATAAGCTTTCAGCAGAAGTCGTAAAGACATAGTTTCGCTTGCGCGTTTTGTCCGACTGCAAGAATAAACGTCTGATTTTGATCGGTGAATACACTTTCTTAAAATACACTTCTATAGAATATAGCGAACATTGATGGATTTTATTATTTCCGATTATAATAGCCAAGGTAATCGCTTCAAACCGTGTAAGCTTTAGACAGGAGACAACTATGGCTTTTATGTTTATGCACTTCGATCAGGCAGTTCCCCAGCTGGCGTATACCGGCTGCGCATGGTGTTCAAGCACTATGGGCATCAGCCTTTGCCAGACAGTCAACAGGGGGTGTTGCTCCTATTTCCCCAAATTCTATCCTGTGGAGCTTCAGCGGATGTCCCAATCGCCCGAGGGTTTGTGTGTCCTGAATTCAATTCTTAGTCATCCCGGTACTGAACTGATGGATGACCATATCCTGGTCAGAGGATGCTACGACGCACTGATGTATGCAAAAGCGCAGAAAGAGGGAACAATCCCTGATGATGGATATATTCAAGACAGCACTATATTTTTCCGCACATGCCCTTTTGTCCGTCCGGGTCTTGGGTGTACTCTTCCTGTTCGGTACCGCACTTATGTATGTAATTTTTTTGTCTGCCGTGAAGTTCTGGAGAATCCGGCTGTTCAGCAGCAAATCACACCCTATTTGCAGGTAAGGGCAAATTATGTCCGTTTCCTCCAGTGGGAAAACAATCAACTGCTTCAAGTCATCAGCGATAACGGGTTAACGATAAGGAACCACATTGGAAAAGTCATTGAGTTGTTGGCCGGGCTGCCGATCAACCAGTATGAATTTCCCATGCTGGAGCCCATTGAAATGGCTGACGGTCATGGCAAAGGTGCATAATGGGACAGGTACCTTGTCCCATTATGCTTTACATTTGCTGCATACTGAACATACAACAAAGCAATAAGCCGAGAAACTGGGTTTTCTATTTGGCATCTGCAGTTATAGCATTTCATTGTGATTTTCGGTGCGCTAATTGATGCAGTATGGTATGATAAAGATGATATTATTTCCGTTCATCCATGTTTTATCCATAAAACTGTCCGCAAAAGGGGGTATTTTTTTGAAAAAGAGTCACTCTGGCCGGATTGTCTTATGCTTTGCTGCCTGTCTTGTCATCATGGTTGCGTCCATGCTTCTTGCTTCCTCCATCGAAAGAGATTTTGGAAGGGTTACGGTGGAACAGATCAAAATTCCCATCGTAACAAACAACCAGATCACAACCTATATCCCGGCGAAATTGTACATACCCGTCGATGTCACCGAATCAGCCCCAGCTCCTGCCGTACTGCTGCTGCATGGATATCAGAATGACAAGGATACTTCAGCGGCATACGCGCTGGAGCTTGCACGGCGCGGTATCGTCGCCCTGTCCATGGATGAGTATGGGCATGGGGAAAGCCCCATAGGTATGCGCAATAAGGGGTACGATCAGTCCAAATCGGGGCCGGAACGATATAAAATGTTCATGAGCTTTACAAAGCTGAACCAAAGCGGCATCGACGGTATCATCGATTCCTCCATGGGTGGTACGGCCGCTTTTCGATGGCTGAAATCCCAGGATTATGTTCTGTCAGACAAGATAGGAATCACAGGGCATTCCATGGGTACCTGGAGCACCTATACCATCGCCGCTGAAAATCCCGGGCATGCCGCCCTTGTGATCCAGTGCGGAGAGGCACTTGGACCTGTATTCGCCCCGGATGGCAGCGTCACGTACAAAAACGTATTGATGCTTCAGGCCAAATATGATGAATTCGATTATTTCCGTGATTACCAGCCGGTCACTGTCAACCTGAACCAAACCAGGCAGCGTTTTGAAACCTTCGCCGGACAGGACGGCCCGATAGAGTGGAACACGACTTACGGTGACTTCGCTGAAGGCACCGCCAGACGGATGGAATTTCTGAATACCGTTCATCGGGGTGTGACCCACCATGCCCACGGAATGGCCACTGCAATGGACTGGTTTACAAAAGCTTTGGATGTACAAACCAAGCTGGCACCCAACAATCTTGTTTTTATGACACGAGAATTGCTGATGGGCCTGGCACTGATAAGCGCATTGATTTCTCTGATGCCGCTTTTCTCGTTGCTTGTGCGCTTCCGGTTTTTTGCGGAAATTGCCGGGCCTGTTCCTGACCGGTATACCGCCCCTAAAAAGAGCTGGTGGAACATGGCACTGGTCAGCATCGTGCTCAGTGCCCTGCTGTATCCTTTTGTGACGCAATTGGGGCACGGGCTCTTCCCATATCCGGAGAACATCTTTAAAACCCTGATGGCAGGAGGCTTAATATTATGGCTTGACTTCCTCTTCGTCATCGCTTTATTCCTGTTCCGCAGGTGGTATAAAAAAGGAGAAGGCAAAGCCCTGGGTGTAACCATGTATGATATGGGTGTTTCCTTTGACAGAGAAAGAACTGTTCTGAACTGGAGAATCATCGGGAAGACAGTACTTTTGGCGGGAATATTGTTCGGTTATCTCTACATTCTGACCAGCGCCGGTTATCGCTTTTTGAACACCGATCTGCGTTTTATTTGGCCATTCCTGCGACCCTTTTCCAGCGGACGGTTCCTGCAGTTTTTATTATATCTCCCGTTCTTTCTGTTGTTTTTCCTGTTTAGCGGCGGAATCCGGCTGTTCGGTCAGATGCGGCTGAAGGAACACAAGTCCCCGGCCGTCACGCAGCTTGTCTGGTGGGCAAAAAACGTGCTGGTCATGCTGGGGGGGCTTGTTCTTGTCACATTGTTTGAGTATGTCCCGTTCGTGATGGGGTTCGGAACGGGATGGGCGGTCACAGGTCTGACCCTGTTCGATGGCCCCTTTATGAGTGCTCTTGTGCTTATTTTTCCGCAATTTTTCGTCTTGTTCTTCCTTGCAACCTATTTTTATCGGAAAACAGGAAAGGTATATCTGGGATCGCTGATCACCGCACTGGTGGTTACCTGGATCACCTGCGGAGGTGCAGCATACTTTTAATATAGAAGTTAGTTTCACTTCATTTACTCGAAGATTAGAAAGCTTACATGTAAACTACTTGACAGCAGTTTACATAGAACTGCATAATGAAGTGAAAATATATACGAAAGACGGAATATGGTATTGAATAAACAGGACTTAACACAGGGCGGAATACTAAAAAAAATGCTGCAGGTTGCGGTACCGATTATGGGTACTCAACTGATGCAAATGGCGTATAACCTTACTGACATGTTCTGGCTTGGCCGAACACAGCAAGCCGTGGTGGCCGTGGCCGCCAGCGGGTTGGCGGGTATGTTTCTGTGGCTGGGTATGGCGCTTTTAATGATTGGGCGCATGGGCTCCGAGATTGGTACCTCACAGAATCTGGGAAGCGGGGATGTCGCAACCGCACAGGGCTACGCTCAGGACTCTACCCGCATAGCCTTGATACTGGGCGCTGCTTATGGTTTGGTGCTGATTGTACTGGCAGGGCCGTTGGTATCACTGCTTCGGGTGAACGATCAAACTGTGTTCGGAAAAACCTGTGACTATCTTAGGATTGTAGGTTTGGGCATCCCCTTTACTTATCTGTCTGCTGCAATTACCGGGGCATTTAACGGAGCCGGTAATTCCCGCCTTAGCTTTTGGGCAAACGCTGTAGGGCTTCTCATAAATATGGTGCTGGATCCACTGATGATCCTGGTATGGGGATGGGATGTAACCGGTGCGGCTATTGCCACCATTATTGCACAGGCTACAGTTTGCATCTTGTTTATATATTTCGTAAAACGTCATCCCCACAGGCCTTTTGAACATTTCAGGTTCTTGAGCCGCACTGATCCAGCCAGAATACGCCAGATTATGCGTTGGAGCTTGCCGATTGCTGCGGAAAGCGGAGCTTTTACAGCACTTGCCATGGTGGTTACCAGCATGGTATCCGAATGGTATGGCGAAACTGCTGTTGCGGTACAGCGTGTCGGCAGCCAAATAGAATCGCTGTCCTGGCTGATAGGAGGCGGTTTTTCTTCCGCCATCACAGCTTTTGTGGGCCAAAATTACGGTGCGCGCAAATGGGGGCGCATCCGACAGGGTTATCGCATTTCATTGGTTACACTTTTGGTGTGGGAGGGGATTGTAACTCTATTCCTGGTATTTGGCGGACGATTCTTTTTCTCTCTTTTCCTTCGGGAACCTGTTGAAATTCTGGATATGGGGGCTACATATCTGCGCATCCTGGCCGGATGCCAGTTCTTTATGGCCCTTGAAGGCGCATGCTCAGGTACATTCAGGGGCATGGGGAAAACCTTGCCACCAAGCGTGTCAAGTATTGCAGCAAATTCCATTCGCCCTGTTCTTTGTTGGTGGTTTGCACAGTGGATGGGTTTAAACGGGTTGTGGATGGGCATCATGGTATCGGCAATCCTGCGCGGTATCATGGTTTTTGTATGGTTTACGTTCTATCAACGCAAATTGCCTCAAGTGGACGAAGTGGCAACAGCCTGTTCCCAACCACTCCCCAATAATGGATAACATCTGATGAAAAAATGTAGGACGGTTCTATTTGACATAAAGTTAAAGTCAAATAAAACCGTCCCTGATAATATATTTGAGTCAAACAGAACCATCCGACTGATGCGAAGCTTGCATCAACTCAAATCGAGCCAATTGATGCGAAACTTGCATCAACTCAAATCAAGCCAATAGATGCGAAGCTCGCATCAACTCGAATCGATCTAACTGGTGCGAATATTACGTTAACTCAAACCGTCTCAACTGGTGCGAAGATAACATCTATTTTATTCGGTAAGAAGCTTACGTCAACTCAAATCGTCCTAACTAACACGAAGCTTTAAGTCAGTTCGAACATTCCGGTATACAATTGGAAATACTTGCCTGCCTGGCGGATTAAGTCATCGTGGTCGCCACGCTCGATGATGGAACCATTCTCCAATACCAGAATCGCATTGGAATTGCGTACGGTGGAGAGCCTGTGGGCGATGACAAAAACAGTTCTGCCCTCCATCAGCTTATCCATACCTTTTTCAATCAGCGCCTCGGTACGGGTATCGATGGAGCTTGTAGCCTCATCCAGAATCAATACCGGCGGATCGGCCACAGCGGCGCGGGCAATGGCCAGTAATTGCCTCTGACCCTGGCTCAGGTTCGTCCCGTCAGAGGTTAACAGCGTGTCATACCCCTGAGGCAGATGGCGGATAAAGGAATCAGCATTGGCAAGCTTCGCGGCAGTGATAACCTCGTCATCAGTGGCATCCAGCCTGCCGTAACGAATGTTATCCATGACAGTCCCTGTGAAAAGATGAGTGTCCTGTAAAACCATTGAGAGGGATCTTCTTAAATCCGACTTTTTGATTTTGTTAATGGGAATGCCGTCATACAGAATGTTGCCCTCCGGGACGTCGTAAAAACGGTTCAACAGGTTTGTGATCGTTGTTTTTCCAGCACCGGTGGAACCCACAAAAGCGATTTTCTGGCCTGGCTTTGCATAAAGCGTGACATTGTTCAAGACGGTTTTGTTTTCTTCATAACCAAACACCACATCATTCACCCGGATGTCCCCTTTAACCTGGGTATAGTCTATTGTACCGTTGTCGTTCGATTGCTTCCAGGCCCATATTCCCGTGCGGTGGTCGGCTTCCTTAAGCCTTCCATGCACATTATACTCTGCGTTTACAAGGGTAACGGTTCCTTCATCAATTTCCGGTACTTCGTCCATCATCTCAAAAATTCTTTCAGCACCGGCCAACGCCATTAAGACAGAGTTCAACTGCTCGGACATCATCGTAATAGGCTGTGAGAAGGAGCGGGTGTATTGCAGGAAGGATGCCAGGGAACCCAGGTCCAGGCCGTAAGAAATGGCCAGAACAGCGCCCACAATGGCAGTAATGGAATAATGCATGTAGGACAGGTTGCCCATGATGGGCCTGAGCATACTTGCAAAGGTATGGGCGCCTTTGGATGCGTTAAACAGTTCCTCATTCAACCTGTCAAAGCCGTCACGGGATTCCTGATCGTGGCAGAAAACCTTTACAACCTTCTGCCCCTCAGTCATCTCCTCAATATAACCGTTTACCTTTCCGACAGATATCTGCTGTTCCCTAAAGTATTTACCGCTTTTAGCTCCAAGATTCTTAATGATAAATAGCATTAAAACCAGCATCAGAACAACAACAACCGTCAGAATTGGGCTTAAAATGCACATAGCAATAAAAACACCGAGTACATTCACGAAGGAGGAAAAAATGTTCACAAAGCTTTGACTAAGCATGTTGCGCAGCGCATCAGTGTCGTTTGTGAACCGGCTCATCAGCTCGCCATGGGTATGGCTGTCGAAGTAGCGAATGGGCAGTTTCAGCATGTGTGAATAAAGATCTGAACGGATCTGAAACAGTGTACCGGTGGAAATGGTTATCATCAGCCGGTTATAGGCAAAGGTGGCAAGGGCACCGGCAGCATAAACGACGGCCATCAAGCCAAGCATCCGGATAAATGCGGAAAGATCCGGGTTTTGCTTGCCCACAAAAGGCAGGATATAGTCATTGAACAGGGGCTTTAAAAAGTAGGTCGATGCCACCTGTGCCAAAGCACTGAAAATAACAAGCAGAAACACTGCAATAAGCTTCCCGCGGTAGTTTTTCATATAGGATAAAATTCTTTGGACGGTTTTTTTGGTGTCCTTCGGTTTTCTGGATGCATGCATCCCCCCAGGTTTATGCCCCGACATGCTCATCAACCCCTTTCTGCTGGGATTCGTAGACTTCCCTGTAAATCTGGTTGGTTTTCATCAGTTCGTCGTGGGTTCCTACGGCGTTTACCCGTCCATCATCCATGACGATAATTCGGTCTGCGTCCATCACCGACGCAATGCGCTGCGCAATGATGAGCGTCGTGGTTCCCGCAAGGTTAGTTCTCAGCGCCGCCCGGATTTTGCTGTCTGTGGCGGTATCCACGGCACTGGTGCTGTCGTCAAGGATGATGATCTTTGGCTTTTTCAACAGAGCCCGCGCGATGGTCAGACGTTGCTTCTGCCCCCCGGAAACATTCACACCACCCTGACCCAGTATGGTGTCATACCCATTGGGAAAGGACATGATAAAATCATGTGCCTGGGCGGCTTTACATGCTTCGATAATTACCTCCTCGGAAGCATCCCTGTCGCCCCACTTCAAATTATCCCGGATGGTACCAGAAAACAATACATTTTTCTGAAGTACCATTGCGACGCTATTTCGCAAGGCTTGCAGGTCGTAATCCCTGACATCGCGGCCTCCCACCAGGACACTGCCTTCGGTGGTATCGTACAGCCGCGGGATCAATTGCACCAGGGTTGTTTTTGCAGACCCGGTTCCCCCAATAATGCCAATGGTTTCACCGGGATGGATGGACAGGTTCACATTTTCAAGAACCTTGTTGCATTCCATACCGCCATAGCTAAAGGATACATCCCTGAAGGTGATGGAGGAATCTTCCACAGTGGTTACCGGGTTATCCTTTACCGTGATGTCTGGTTTTTCATCCAACACTTCAACAATTCTGGTGATGGAAGCCCGTGAAATAACCAGCATGACCATCACCATGGAAATCATCATCAAAGACATGAGGATCTGAGTGATGTAGCTGATAAATCCCATCAACTCACCAGACTGCATTTGGCCTGCGATGATCAGGTTCCCCCCGAACCACGAGACTGCGATCATGCATCCGTACATCACAAACTGCATAATGGGCATGTGCCAGATCACAATCCGTTCGGCCTTTATTTGGGTTTGCCGCAACTGATCGGAGATGTCACGGAATTTTTCCTCTTCATATTCACCGCGGACAAAAGCCTTTACCACCCGGATGCCAATCAGGGTTTCCTGAATGATGGCGTTGAGCCTGTCATACTTTTTCAACATGATCTGAAAGCGTGGAAACGCTTTGGCCGCAATGAAGTATAGGGAAACCCCCAATATGGGGATTGCAAACAGAAAGATCAGCGACAGCCTTGCATTGAGCGAAATGGCCATTATAACGGCCATGATCAGCATGATGGGTGCCCGTACCATCATTCGGATCATCATCATGAAGGTCATTTGCGTGTTGTTCACGTCGGTTGTCAGCCTGGTCACCAGAGAAGCCGTGGAGAATTTATCCATGTTGGCAAATGAAAAATCCTGTATCCTGTAAAACAAGGCCTTGCGTACTCCCTTTGCAAAACCGGTTGAAGCAATGGCCGCGAAACGTGCAGCAAGAGCCCCGGCAACAAGAGACAATAAGGCCATCAGGATCATCATAAGCCCTTTTTTCATGATGTAGGAAAGGTCTTTGTTCATGATTCCTGTGTCAACGAGATCGGCCATGATGCGTGGGATATTCACTTCCAGAAACACTTCAAAGAGAATGGTTAATGGAGCGAGCAAAGCATACTTCTTGTATTTGCCCACATAGGGTATCAGCTTTTTAAACATTCTTTATGTCCTTCCTTTTTTCATTTTTGAGCAAAGGTTCATCAGGGAAGAAAAATCCATATCCTCCGGATTGAATAAATCACTGTCGGCAAGGTTTTTCAGAAGCTTGTCCAGAATACCCTTCAGCGTGTTGATTTCATCCCCGTTCAGCCCGCGAAACATGACTTCGTCCATGCCATCCAACGTTTCACGACAGCGATTGGATAAGTTGATTCCCTTCTGTGTAACATAGAGCCTTTTGTAACGCAAATTACTCGAATCGGTCCGTTTTTCAAGAAGCCCGGATTTTTCCATCCGTTTCGTGGAAAGGGCCACCGATGCCGGAGAAATCATCAGATGCTCTGCAACCTCTGATTGCGAGCAGCCAGTGTGGTTGCTCACAAATTCCAGCAGGTGAAGCTGGCCTGGGTACAAAGGGTAATCCAGAGACTTCTGAAGCAGGATCCGGCGGAAAAGATGAAGTTTTTCAAAACGGATGACAATGTCTTTGAAATCCAATTATAACCCTCCGGTTCAATAGTGAATTGCCAGGGAATAGTCGGTCAGAACTTTAACTATGCAACCCGTTACTCCGAATGTTTATTCGTCATCGGCAGGATGCCCGTATGCTCCAAGCCCTGGCTATTCCAGACACAGTTTATGCGCTTCGTTGAATTAAACGTCTATTAATTAAGCGCTTAACTATTATATGCCTGATGAGGGATTGGCGTCAATATAAAAATTTTGGAGCAAAGAAAAAGATGACTGTGGAATCAAAGAACGGTGGGGGTTGAACGGCTGACCAGAGTGGATTTTGTTACTATTCAGAGGCATGTGTTTTATCCTGAGCGCAGCGATGTCATCCTGAACGCAGCGAAGGATCTTCTCAGAAGTATCGCGAAGATCCTTCACTTCGTTCAGGATGACAAGCTTCGCTTGTTTACATTTATAATTACCGATTATTAACATACAGGAGAGAGGGGGGGCAAGTTCTATTCCCTTAGCAACTTCTGAATGCCCATGTCAATGGATTGCTTAAGAGGCTCCTGTTCCTCCTTTATACCATCAAAGGATCTGCATATGCGAATGATAAGCCCCCACATGTTAAGCTCCCTGACTGGAATGGGCTTGCCATCAAAATACGATTTCAGATATACCCTGCCGATAAATTCTCCTGCCTGCTTCTGTGCCAGTTGCTCAAAATTTGATCTCTCCCCAGGAGGCGTGCCGTGTTTAAGTAAATAATATGTTCGTGCGACATCGGACAGGGGATCTCCACAGTAAGCATCTACCCAGTCAATCACTCGCATTTTGTTGGTATCATCCACGATGATGTTTTCCGGGTGCAGATCACCATGACATAAAGCTTTTTTATCAGAATTGTTCAAAAACGCCATGAGCTTGTTTAAACTGTCCGGGTCGATGTCCTTAAATTGAAGCAATCGCTCTTCAAACTTTTCTGTAACTGTTTTCAGCCCCGTGATGGTGTTCTCGTGGATCTTTCGATGAAGCCTTCCCATTTGCTGAACGTTCTTTTTAAGACGAAATATGTTTTTACTCATTACCGAAGACAGCAACCCTCCCTGGATGTATTCAAGCTTGAGTACCTGCTTTCCATCTTGCTCGACCAACCCGAAGAATTTCGGAGCAATGCTGCAGACCTCGGCAACCTTTTGAGAAATATCGGCTTCATACTGTATTTCCTCGATAGATACCCATTCCTTATAAACCTTGAATGCCTGCCCGTCCTTTTCATATACATCGGCTTGCCGACCGGTTCCAATTGCTTTCATATTCGCATATTACCCCCCAATGCATTGATTTCTTCGGAATCATTTCTGGCTGCTCAGCCATCCTGCCCGGCTTCTTCAACTTCAATAGCATAGAATTCCTGCCAAACCTCACAATCAACGCCATGAAGATGTGACCGCGATAAAAGGTGGATTCAGGAACAATCTACCATATTTAAAAGGGTAAAGCAACTGATAACCAAAGTTTTCTGGAACATTCTATTCACAATTTTTTGCATGGTTTATATTTGCAGATAATGGATTCTGTTGTTATAATGATGTTATTAAAACGCAGGAGACATACAAGAAATGAATCCGGGAGCTGCCAAGTGAAGTTCTTTGAAATAGTACCCTCCAATTTATTTTCCATTCTGGCATCACCTAACAAGGAAGCGTATATCAGCTCTTTGTTCGTCATTCGTAAAGCTTTCAAACAGGAGATGTCAATCCGAAAAGATGATCTTGTTGCCATGTTCATTGGTGATATGGAAAGCTAAATCATGGAGATGGAGCTTCAAAATGACAACGGATCAGAGGATGTTGAGGAAATAAAAGCGACGGACAGCCTTTCAGGCCGCGCACATTTCATTGTTCGTCGACTAAAAGAGGCCGGCTGGATTGATACCGAATATCAAATGGATTCCTTTGATGAAAACATTACACTGCCAGAATATACGGTTAAAATAATTAGCCTGCTTTACTCCCTGACACAGGAACAGCAGAAGTAGTACAATTCCTTTGTTTATAACACTTATGCTGCCATTAAGGTTGCTGATCAGGAGCGGGATGATTTCATGATTAACGCCCTGTTAACAGCCCATGACAATACCGTTCATCTGGTGGACGAGCTAAAAACCCTGCATAGCAATATCCGTCGTTACCATCAGCAACTCAATGAATATGCTACCGTAAACGACATCCTAAAGGGTCATTTCGACGAATACAAAAACTTAATTATGGACAAGATCTACCATCCTCTGAAAACCATGGATTCGGTACCCCGGTTTAAAGCACCCATTCAAAAAATACTCAATTCCTGGCTTGCAAATTATCCTTTGAGAGAACGCATGGCAGATCAGGCAGTACTAAGGGGAAAGTACAAAGACAAAGATGAGGCTGTGGAAGAGGTCACAATAAAAATCGGTGATATTTTGGATATGTATGAAAAACTGGATGGAATGCTTGAAGAAATCGACCGGAAAAATGCCGCGTACACCCGTGCCTCTGTTGAAAAGATGCAGTATTTGCTGAACACCGATCGCAGCATCAAAGGCAAGTTAGTGGAACTATTGACCCGCTGCACACCAGAAAATGCGCAACGCGAGAATACCATTTCCCGTCTGTCAGAAATGATTTGCCTGTATTCCCAGGGTTATGCAGAGGAAAAGATCAGGAAATATCTAAACCAGTCACCATCAATGGAAAATTTGACTGATGATGAGGCTCTATGCGGTGTTGGCATTGTGAAAGCACCCGAACTATTTGATTTTTGTGGAAACATGATGATAAAGCTGCAAAACAAAGCCCTCGACTTTTCGCCTTTGATATATGGAACCACTATCAATTCAAAAACAGCGTCTGAAATGGAAATCACAGGGCTAAATTCGGTAAATAGAGTTTTGTTTATCGAGAATAAGGCCAATTATCTGGATTATATTAGCAGGAATAAGAAATTGGATGAATTGGTGATCTATCATGGAGGTTTCTATAGCCCGGTAAAGGGAAGCTTTTTTCAAAAGCTCTATCAGGCAGGCAAAGCAGAGAGAACTAAGTTTTTCCACTGGAGCGATATCGATCTGGGGGGATTTCATATATTTGTCCGTCTGCGAGATAACATCATTCCTGAGTTACAGCCCTATTTCATGGACGAGAAAGCTTTTATATCAATCAAGCAAAAAGGAATGGAATTCGATGATAAATATGCATCACTGCTGGAGGAGTTATTGGGAAAGCCTGAATACAAGATATTCCATCCGGTGATCAAATTGATGCTGAAAGATAGAATCCGAATTGAACAGGAAGCATTTATTTAGTTAAGGGTAGATAATTCACTATACAAAATAAAGGGACAATTTTACTGATCAAATTCTTGTCGCAATTTCTATTTTGAAAAAATATTGCAAAATGAGAATAAACCTATCGACATTTGTGCATACTTAGCTTATAATTATGATGTGAATATGCTAAAATATTGCAGAATGGAGATGAACGCTATGCTGCTTGAATTTAAAACAAAAAATTTCAAATCCTTTGTGGAGGAGACCAAGTTCTCGATGACTGCCGCTCCGAAACAATCCGGGCTTGATTATAGCTTATTGAAAGAAAAAATTAAGAACAAAACCATTAAAGGGCTGTGCTCTTCGGTGATTTATGGCCCTAATGCAGCAGGCAAAACGAATATTATAAGTGCAATGGATGTGTTTCGTGCTATCGTTCTTCGTGGTAATATCGGGAATTTGAATGATAAAACCTCACCGAACCCTGCTTCATCCGCTTTGGAGCTTATTCCGAACAACAGATTTTCTATTTCGCAGCCTGTGGAGTTTTCAATTGACTTTTTTGATAAAGGACTGCGTATACAATATAGTGTCTGTATTGACCTGGGATTATTTCTTGACGACAGATATAATAGAAAAATTATATCAGAAGAGTTAATGGTTAACGGGGAAAGCGTATTTAGCCGAAAAGAAGACTTGGCTTTTGAAAACTTAAAAGTTATCAAGAGTTATATCTCGGGTTCGGTAGAGAAGAATGTCGCAAGTATCATGGAGATCGCCAAAAATAGCCTTAACCCGAAAGAATTATTTTTAACCAACGGTTTTAAGCTTATTTTCTCGCAATCCTTTGTAAAAATAATAACAGACTGGTTTGCAGATAAGTTTATGGTGATCTGCCGTGCTGATTCCATGCAACTTATCCAAAGGTTCGCAGACCCACAGAAAAAAGCAGTTTATGTTGAAAAAACAACTGACAAAGCCGCTCAACTATTCGGTATTAATTCTAATGCTATTGGATATGTAATTAGTGATGAAGATTCGGAAGCAAAGCTGTGTTCTATCTTCAAAAACGTCAAGAACAAAAAAACTGCGGTAATGGCGGCTGAGCTATTTGAGTCATACGGCACAATTCGCTTTATTAATATGTTTCCATTAGTAATCCGCGCAATGCAAATCGGAGGAACACTGGTGGTTGATGAATTCGATGCCTCAATTCATCCTATGGCACTGATGAGTATTATTAACATATTTCACAATGATGACATCAACATCAATCATGCTCAGCTTATCTTCAACACACACAATCCCATTTTTCTTAACTCGAATCTTTTCAGAAGAGACGAAATAAAGTTTGTGGAGCGTGATGATCAGAGCCATTACAGCACACTGTACACATTGTCTGATTTCGGAACTACAGGAGAAAATGGGGTTAGAAAACATGAAGACTATATGAGAAATTACTTCATCAACCGGTATGGCGCAATCAAAGATATTGATTTTACACCAATCTTCGAAGAGATCCTGGCGAAAGAAGGGGAGGTGTGATAGTGGCGAATAGAAAGCCAAATAGAAAGTACTATTACAGCGTAGAGGGCGAAACAGAGAAATGGTATTTGGAATGGCTGAAGGACGTTATCAATAATAACGAGGCATCTGCATTTACGGTTTCCATATTATGCTCAGTACAGAAGAATCCACTAAAATATGCTAAGAGCTTGGTAATTACAGAAAAGATAGAGGTGTATCATCTTTCTGATTATGAAAGTGATGATCCGGTTCATTTTCAACAATTCACACAGACAATGAACAACATGAAAAAAGCAAGAGAAATTGGAAAGCAAATCAATTACAAATTTGGCTACAGCAATCTGACTTTTGACTTGTGGATGATCTTACATAAAGCTGAGTGTAACGGTGCTTTTACACATAGAAAAAACTATATCATTCCGATAAACAATGCTTATGAAGAAAATTTCGAATGTATGGATGAATTCAAGCATGAAGATAATTTTAAGCGTTGTCTTAAAAAACTGCAGCTTTCAAATGTGATTTTAGCTGTTAATCGTGTAAAAACAATTATGCAAAGAAATAAAGATAACGGTTATACCCTGCATCAATATAAAGGCTACAAATACTATAAAGAAAATCCCTCTCTGACTATATGGGAAGGCATTGATAAAATGCTTAAAGATTGCAAGCTGTATTAATTAACACCCTGTGAATCCCTATACAGCAGTGTGCTTGCCAGAGAGAACACCAGCATGGATGAGAAGATCAGAAAGGCCATTTGCATATCTGTAATGTCTTTCAGAAGATCAAATAAGAAGGGAGCGAAGATTGTAATAAACGTTCCTGAACCAATCATAATTGCCATCAGCCCACTTAGGATTGAGGGTGTAACCCCCTTTAAATCCATCAGTAACGTACTTGAAACAGTGCACCAGGCCATATAGCAAAAACCAAACAGAAAGATGCAGCTGTAAAGCATAAGTCCTGGCGGCGATAAGCTGATCCCAATTGAAGCAGCCAAAGCTCCCATCATCGGGGCCCATAGAAGGAGCTTTTTATTTTTAATCAAATGATAAGTGGACCCGGCACCCAGTGAACCGATGATACCTGCAAGCGGCATCAGCCCTGTAACAGAGCTTGCCCGTGCAATCGACAGCCCGAAAAACTCGGAAAGGTAAGCTGGCAAATAGGTCATAAAGCACTTATAGGCCCACATAAGACCTGTCATGGCAACCGCCAGATACCACACCTCTTTGTATTTTATGGCGCTTTTCAGGCTGCTGCCAGGCTGTTGAAGCTTGTCCGACTCCATAACCGTTTTGTCGGTTTTTCTGAATCCACAAAGCTGCAACACCAAACCTAAAGCAATGGAAAGGCCCGCCCATAGGATCATCTCATTTTGCCATGAGCCGACGGAAGTGTATACAGGCACAATAATGGCATATGCAGCGGAGAAGCTCACCGAATAGATGATGCTGGAAATGCTGTTGGCAATGCCATGATGTTTCTTCTCAAACCACGCAGCAATCAATGCGGAGCACGCGCCAATGGAAAGCCCGTTTCCAATTCCGCTCAATACCCTTCCCAACAACACAAACCAATAATTGTGGATGAAAAAAGAAAATACGCCATCCAATCCTAAAAACACCATCGCAAGAATCAATGTGCGCACGGCACCCAGCCTTGCTATGGCAGAGCTTCCTATAAACAGGAATATACCCATCACAAGGCTGGTGATATATACCATCACACCGGCTTGAGAATAGTCCAGACCCATATCCGACATAATGACGCTCATCAGCGCGGAAGGCATCACTGTAATTGCACTGCGCAAAAACATATGCACGATCACAATGGAAAACAATATGATGCGCGCACGGTTTTCATTTTTTCTCACGCCTGATTGATTGATTTGAATCATTTCACTCACTTAATTTCTCCGGGTAAGATGTTTTCTTGCAAACTTTAATCAGACCCTGGCATCCCGGAACATTTTTGCACCAGGATCAGGCATATTCATAACAATTGAGCTGTTGCTGTTAATTTATATTCAATCTGAATTCACAGGAAAGAAGATCTTTCATATCGCTGCTCGTACCAATATAGGCAGTATATAAAATATCCTCAAGCTTCCATTGCGCATGTACCGGATCGTAATATTTCAGCTTTTCAACAGGGCAGCAGATGGTTGTTTTTTTCTCCATCCCCGGGTCAAGAGATACCCTTGTAAAGGCGCGTAGCAGCTTGTTAGGACGGTCAATCCCCGAGTTTTCGAAGCCAATATACAGCTGAACCACTTCATCACCACTGAAACTGCCGATGTTTTTTACTTTGCACGAAACCGTCACGTCGGTATCGCTGACACTGACTTCAGCTCCGGATAAAGCAAATTTTGTATAGCTAAGACCAAAGCCATAGGGGAATTCCGGTTCTTTCCCTGCCTTATCAAGCCGTGCATAACCATGATAATATTCGTAATATTGGTGAGCGGTGTTCCAATTGACATATGGCAAATCCTCTGCACTGTAGGGCACCACAAAGGGAAGCTTACCGGAAGGGCATACATCTCCAAAGACGATATCCGCAATGGCGGTTCCGCCTTCCATCCCAGGGTAATAGGCCATCATCATTGCAGGAACATTTTGATCAAAGCTGGATGTAATAATAGTATTTCCGCCGATAAGAATAACCGCTGTTTTGGGGTTTATACGGCCAACAGCCTTTATCAGGTCAACCTCATCGGCATGCAGCCCCAGGCATTCCCGGTCACCACCGACACTGTCCATTCCAGCTGTTTCTATACCAGTGGTATCTTCCTGCGGAGCGACATACTCACCTTCATCATTGTGGTTATATCCTGCTGCAATTAATACTGCATCGGCCTGAGCAGCTATTCTTTTTGCTTCGTCAGGATCCTCCCCGTCACAGAGAAGAACCTCTAAATTGCGTTTTCTCAAGGCCTGGGGCAAGGTTACAACGTACGGCGGGAAGACCCGGCTGGAGCCATGATCGCCGATGTTCTCCTTATCACCCAGCTTCCCGATGACAGCCACCCTTTTTACGGAGGCGTCAAATGGCAGAACTCCTTCATTCTTCATCAAAGTAATGGATTTGTGGGCGCATTCCAATGCCAGTTTGGTGTGCTCTTCGCTGCAGATCACGCTTTGCGGATAATCCTGTGGATCCTGCGCCTGCTCAAAAGCAAGCAGCGTGCGTACAATGCATACTGCTGATTCATCAATCGTTTCTTCGGAAACAAACCCATCCTGAACCGCTTTCAAAAGCCTTTGGCCAAACAGCATGGTACAGGGCATCTCGATGTTCTGGCCGCCGTTTGCAGCCGCTACAGTGTCTTTAACCCCCCAGATGAAATCGCTGATCACAATGCCGTCAAAACCCCAATCATCCCGGAGCACCTTCTTCAGTAGATATTCGCTATGCCCGCAATGCACCTGGTTATAGAGGTTGTATGCCGACATAACGCTGGCAGCGCCCGCGTCGATGCAATCCTTGAAATGTGGCAGGAATACTTCCTGCTCGGTCCGGTCATCACAGGTGACACTGACCTTGAAACGGGATATTTCCATGCTGTTGAATGCGTAATGCTTGATGCATGCCAGCACGTTCTGGCTTTGAACCCCCCGCACCAGTGCCTTACCCATTTCGCCCAGGTGGAACGACTCTTCACCGTATACTTCCTGGCTTCTGCCCCAATCCGGATGATACGGAAGATTGATGCAGACGCCGCCAAAGTAATTGCCGCCATTGGCGCGGATTTCACGTCCAATCGCCTTGCCGACTCGTTCCTCCAGATCGGTATCGAAAGTGGCTCCCCTGCCCATGGTAACCGGAAAACAGGTACAGTTTCCCGAGACCACGCCCCGTGGCCCATCGCAGAACCTGAGGTTTGCCACCCCCAGCCTTTCATTGCCTCCGGCCGGGTAGGGAACCATGTTATAGTGATAACCCGGTGTGGAGAAATCCTGCATCATCTTTTGAGGTGTGATGGAGCCGCTCATGAGATGTATTTTTTCTTCAAGGCTCATTTGACGGACAATTTCAACAGCCTGTTTATCAAACTTCATTCTATCCTGCTTCGTCATTGCTACCTCCCAGTGCTGAGCTCATGACACGCCATGAACCCCAATACATGTATCCATAGGGATTGTGCCCCTGCGGGCATGACTTGTCGCTGTTCCGATTCCCATTCCATGTCCCAGCAGGAACCATGCCCCTGTGGGCTTGACCTATTTGACTTAGCCATATTTGCTCAGATAATCGCAGGGACTAAGCTCCTGCGGGCATGACACATTATCAGCCCATCCATACATCATAACATCCAGCCTGACAGAAGACAGTATGCCCGGTAACAGCCGCTCATCCGCCTTCCGCCAGAACCGTATGCTTATTTATGGTTTTGCTTGTCACATTTCTATTGATGCATCCGTATCGGAGTTTCTCCTGGCCATAATTCCACGGGCACGCTGCTTATCGGCACGCCATTTGATGATCCTTTCCTGATTGGCAGAGATGCAAAGCAGAATTAACAGGAACAACCCCGATGTAATGCTCCTCATGGTCGCCGGAAGCCCCATTGCAACCAAGCCGTTGGTAAGAGCAGTCATCGTAAAGGTGCCGACGACCAACGCTACGGCGAGGTTACAAAACTGCGACAGGAAAAATGCGAGAAACACGCCCATCATCGCCTCGAAAATGGTGGCCACCGAGCCCAATGCCGTCACAGTCATCAGTTGTCCGTTGGTTGAAACATAGATTACCGCACCGATGCCCAAGAAGATGCCGCTGATGGAGAACCCTGTCTGAATAATCCTGGGTGCATTCAGCCCGGCACTCTTCGCAATTTCATGGCTTCCCCCCAGGGCGCGAATGTTGTGGCCATAGGCTGTTTTGTTGTACATCAGGTAGAAACCCGCAAACATGATTGCCAGTATGATGAAACAATAGGGCGAGGATGCGAGGGTGGTGTATTTTGCCCTGATTGTTACGCCGCCGGGAAAGATTGCTCTGGGAATGGTTTCGTAGATGAGTACCAACCCGATGGTTACGACAAGCGTGGGCACCCGAAGCTTGTTGTTCAAGTAGCCCGTAAGCGTCGCCATCGCAATGGCGATGAACAGGCAGAAAAAAACGAGCCCTGGTATCCCGGTGTTTGTCATTTTCATCAGGTTACCCCCGATGATCGCTGCCGACAACACGACACCTCCGGCCGAAAAATCCCACATGCCCAGCTTCATATTGCCCATCAGTGCCATGGAGATGATAATCGGCATGACAGACTGTCTGGCCGTCACCAACAGCATACGCTTCGTAAGCGAGCGGCCGCCCGTCAGGATGGCAAACAACGCAATGACAAGAACCGGCAATGCCAGGGTTTTAAGCGTATCCACCACATAGCGTTTTACTTTCACATTCACATGATCACCCCGCTTGTTTTATCGATACTAATGCTGAATCATTTCAGATCGCCATGCCTTGCAACGATATCTTGCAGAGAATAATCTGCCGACGCTTTAGCAAAGCTGCCATAGCTTGCCTCGGGATTGAACCCGTGGATCAGTTGTGCAATCTCTTCTGCTGTGTAAACAGGAATATCCCCATCGACATGCTTCAGATAATGCTCATACTCCTCGCTGCTCTTTACTTCAATAAAGGGTCTGCGAAGTGTGACGGTGGTGTCGGGAATGATACGGGTATTATCGTACAAATAGTTGTAAAGTAATGCAAAACCAATCATAGTTGTTCCATACTGGCCGCCTGCAATATATACCAGTGTGCCATTATCAAAGTAGTCGCCGGTGCTTTCGGAAATGTCCACCATCGCCAGCTTTACGCTTCCTATCAGGCCTTCGGTGTTCATTGTCTGATAAATCGACTCAACACCCTGGGATACGAACAGTCCATCCATTTCGGGGTACGCGGCGGCAAAGGAAGATACGGATTTCGCATACTCTGCCAGGGTGTAATCCTCGGCGACCAAAGTCAAGTCGGTTTTCTGTTTCACTGCGCTTTTGACGCCCCGGATGCGATCATCATGAGACCTTGCATAGCCTGGGGTCAGCCCGCATACGCCAAGGTTGCGCACGCCGCTGGCATGAAGTGCCTCAATGGCATTGATGCCAACCTGCAGGTCATTTTCGCTGACTGCGCCAAGATAGCAGTCATAGGCTGACATGTCGGCGGCAACATTATTATCAATGGGCTCTACCTGTATCGAAACAAAAGGAACATTGCCCGCCTTTTTACATGCGTCCAGGACAGCTACGCCGCTTGACACCGCGATAATTCCGTCCAAACCTGTCTGCAGCGCGGTTTCCATGGCGGCCTGACCGGCCTCTGCGCTCCAGGAGGCTTCAATATATTCGAATTCCACATTGAAGTCATCAGCAATATAATCCAGCGCGTTTTTCATCTGTGAACCCAGCTTGTCTGTAAAGGTGTAGTACATCACACCGATTTTGAACTTCGGAAGCTCAGCCGGTATGATCGACTTGGTTTCAGGTTCCGTAACGGGTGCTGCCGTGGGAGCTTTTTGTTCTTCACCTGCATTAGAGCCCTCATCAGGTTTGACTGCCGTTTGGCCACCGCAGGCTGACAGTACTGCGGTAAGCATCAATACAACCAGTAGAAAACACAAGATTCTTTTTAACATCTTCGTGACCCTCCTTCTTTATTTTCCCTATATTAACCGGCGATGAAAGCCGGCTTAGGATCCTGTGATATTGATCTGGCTCAGGTTCGTGCGGTCATAGGAGATTGCGACAATGGTGAGGAACAACAAACCCTTCACCCCGTTAATCAGTAAATAGTCCATCCCCCAAAGAATGAGCCCGTTGGAAAGAATGGTGATCGTAAGAGCACCGATGATGGCTGCCCGAAGCTTGGCGGCACTGCCGCCGGACATGGGGAAGCCGCCGAGCACAATGGCCACCATGATATCAAACTCAAGGCCGCTGCCGCTGGAGCCGGTGGCAGCCCCTGAGCGTGTAAGCTGGAAAAAAGCTGCAATGCCAACGCACAGCCCCATCAGCGAATAGGCAATGATCTGACATTTCTTTACCTTCACACCGGCTTGAAAAGCGGTGACAGCATTGCCACCGATGGCCTTTTCCATTTTCCCGAGGGCGGTATACTCAAACAGATAATAACCGATTCCTATGGCAGCCAGCAGCACAAACAGCTTTAAAAATGCATTATTGAACACATTGAATTTCAAGAAATCGATTGCAATATCGGTTTTTGCAATTCCTACCGTAAGCAAGCCCGAGCAGATTGCCCTCATGCACAGCGACACGACGAATACCGGTACACGAAGGAAAGCGGATGTAGCGCCAACAATTGTGGCACACAGGACTGCAATTGAAATGCAGGCAGCGATTGCCACCCACACCGGTAAACCGGTTGAGGTGATAACCATCGCGGCGACCAGCTGCGCGACACCGCTGCTGACACCAATGGAGAAATCCATGCCCCCATGTGCGTAGACAAATGAAGCACCTACTGCAACGATGGAAACAGAAAAGCACTGGTTGATCAGATTGGTGAGGTTTCCGCTGCTGAGCATTTTACCGTTTGTTACGATAATGAAAAAGATAAAAATGAAGGTAAGCCCGGTAAACGGAAGCAGATTGGTCAGCAAAGCTCTTCTGTGCGCTTTTTGGTTTAAAATTTCCTGAACATCGAGTGTATTTGCGGATGCTTGCATGGCGTTGCCCCTCCTCAAATCATATATTGAATGATCTGCTTTTCACTTAAATCCTTGCTGCGCTTCAGCTCTGCCTGGGTTTTCCCGTCCTTGATGACCAGAATACGGTCACTCATACCGATCAGCTCCAGCAGTTCCTCGGAAATCATGACGATGGAATTTCCCTGGGCCTTCAGTTCTGTCATCAGGCGGTACATCGCTGCCTTTACACCAACATCGATGCCCCTGGTAGGGC
>JAAYJG010000128.1 GCA_012523055.1 Ruminiclostridium sp.
ATAAGCCTGGGGCCGATTCAGGGTTAAAAGCCCGATTCCATCTCCCACCTGTTCCCATATAATAGATTTATAATTTTCCACCATATCCCCCCGTTCTTACTTACCTGTCTTTATTGCATTAACTACCCGACACAACAGCTTACTCTGCGCTTTTTACCCTTTTTTCTTAAATGCTGATAACTTTATAACCGCTGCTGATATATTCTTTCATGCCAGCATGGCCTGACATATCACTCAGCATGGGCAGTCCGGTTTTTTCATTCTGTTCCAAAACCCCCATGCCTTTTGAGCAGGCCAGACAGATCCCGGCAATAAGCCCGGCGTCTTTGGCCTTCTTGTACAGCGGATTGTTTTCCTCCTCAAAAACCGGCACCAGTTTCACCGAGGCCCCTTCAAAAATAATTTTTACTTCCGCACCGGCTGCCGATAGATCCAGAGCATTAAGCAGAATATGCAAAAAACCCATTTTTTCACCTGTCATACCATAAAACAAAACTTTGTCCATATTTTTCACTCCTTTTTTAGTACTAGCGGCAATTGTTTCTTGTCTCTTTGCAACTTGGCCAGATTCATTTTAGCATATATGATGCACGGGTTCTAACAACTCGAAAAGCTTTAACCCGGCCAAATCATATGTTTACCAGGCAGCAAATGTTTTTACTCGGTTTTAAACGCTGCTGATCATGGTTTGCTGCCCGCGAAAGATGCATTTATATCACATTTAAATAACAGACCCCGGGGACAAAATCCCGGGGTCTGATGTATTATTCCCACTCGCAAACTTAAAGCTTGCTCTAAACATTTTTGTTTTGGTGATATGATTTCTATTTGTTCCATTTGATTTCAGTTATCCATTGTATATGGTCTTTCTGAAATGCTGTTATCAAAATGTTATCAGGGTTTTGTTATCAA
Source organism: Ruminiclostridium sp. (assembly GCA_012523055.1). GTDB lineage: Bacteria > Bacillota > Clostridia > DSM-8532 > DSM-8532 > JAAYJG01. The sequence continues at coordinate 913 of JAAYJG010000128.1, forward strand.
AATAAAATCAACTATCAATCGGTTTTCCTTCTCCGTTTATGCTTTCCGGCAGAAGATTGTTTGATGATAATTCTGCGTTGAGCCTTTGTGCTGCTGCGCTGTCCGCCAATGACTTCATCTGCTCTATTGCCATTTTATTGAGATATTTGAGCCTATCTTTTTGCGAAATCTGTTGCTTAATCAGTTCAGCATTCATGCTTTCAAGATTTACAAGGACAATAAGCTGATAAATTGTTGTGCTGTCTCGAATATTTCCCATAGCCTCTAAGTTTTTATTTCGCCATTCTTTCGCAGTCATGCCAAACAACGCCACATTGAGTATATCCGCTTCATTTGCGTATGTATAGTTAATCTGCTTGGGCGTAAGACTATTCGGTATTAGATGCTCCTTGATTGCGTCAGTGTGAATGCGATAATTCACTTTTGCCAACTCACGCTTCGCATTCCACTCAAGCGACAACCGATGACCTTCATCGGTTTTAAGCCGTTGATAATCCTTGATGATGTAAAGCTTAAACTCCGGCGAAATCCATGAAGCAAATTCCATTGCAATGTCAACATGGGCGAAGGTGCCTCCATATCGTCCGGACTTCGACTGTATACCAATCGCATTGGTTGTTTCTATCCACTTTTTAGGCGATAGGGTAAAAGCGTTGCGCCCTGCTTCCATTCTAAACCCCTCGAAATCGAGGTGTTTGAAATTCGGATTATTAAGTTCTTCCCACAGACCCAAAAACTCAATCGTTTCACGATTTCGCATCCAGTTTTGTATAACAGCTGTCGGGTCATCGCTTTTATAACGTGCTATATCGGTAATGCTGATATAATCAGCCTGCGTCGCCGTCAACACTGATATTTCAAAACCTTTTGCAGTTATTGTTGATTTTACTTGTTTCGGCATAGGCATCACTTCCTTTGGCTACATAACATATTTTATCAGAAGCAACGCATCCAAACAATGTTATATATAATCTTTCCGAAATACTTCTATCAATGGGTTGCCAAGCTTTCACTATCAAAAAGCTATCAGTTGACCGCTATCGCAGGTCGCATTCACTGTGCCATTGCAAGAG
>JAAYJG010000129.1 GCA_012523055.1 Ruminiclostridium sp.
CCTCGATATAACGAAGCTAAAGCTTCGTTGTTGCAGTGTGATGGTTTTGCTAAAGCAAAACCTGCCGTTGCAATAACAGTGTGTTGCGATTGCAAGCAATCGCTTCCGTTGTTATAAGGAGAGGCGTGAACAGTCCTCCACGACCAGTTGTCGCCAAACGACACGAAACCTGGTCGGGTTTCACAGGAGTAACTTGTAAAATGGAACAGGTCTGTTATTTTGCTGAAAACCTTTCGTTTTCAGGCTGGTTATGGTAAAATGAACCAAAAGCATTTGCGAGGTTAAAATGTCCGAGCTTTTCCAAACAGCCGTAACGGGGCTGAATATTGTTCCCACCATTTTGCTGGGTCTGGTGTTGTTATACTGGATTACGGTCATTCTTGGAGCGCTGGATATTGATTTTCTCGATTTTGACGCTGATGGTCCGGACGATGTGCCCGATGTTTTTCAAGGTTTGTTGGCATTTATCAATGTCGCCAACCTTCCTTTCATGGTTGTCTTCAGTGTCCTGATTTTATTCTTCTGGATTTTGGTCATGCTGATGTACTATCTACCCTTTCCTCCCGGCGGCTGGGTGAATGCTATCCTGTACATTCCCGCGCTGATGCTGTCCATGTTTTTAACAAAGATGGTGATTACACCTTTTAAAGGGCTAATGGATATCACAAATACCGGAAGACAGAAAGAAAATGAAAATTTGATCGGTATTCTTTGCACGCTTCAAAACGATCTGCCCCCCGAAAGGCTTGGCCAGGCAGAGGTTGAGACGGGAGGGGCATCTCTTAGGATCAATGTAAAAGCACAGGGCAGCGAAGCGCTCAAAAAAGGTGAAATCGCTTATATTGTTGGCAGGGATCCAAAACAAGAGTTCTATTTTGTTTCAAGAACTGCCAAAGCCTCGGAAGGAAAGCTATCCGTCCAGGCAGATAAGGCTTCATCATAAAAGGATAAAAAGGCCCTTCCATGGGAAAAAACCATTCATCATAGATTCAAAAAAAAGAATAAGGAGTGGAATACATAATGCCGTATTTATCACAGATGTCTCTTGTTGTTATTGGTGTCGTAGTTGTTCTTATCATAGGCCTGCTGGCAATGTTCTCAAGGTTCTACCACAAGGTCGAGCAAAGCAAGGTCATCGTTAGAAATGGTGTGGGCGGGCCTGTTGTATGCTTTGGCGGAATGTTTGTTTTGCCCATCCTGCACCGTTTCGAAGAAATGGATATTTCGGTCAAGCGCGTCGAAATTGCCAGAGAGGGAAAGGACGGCCTGATCTGTAAGGACAATCTGCGTGCTGATATCCGGGTTGCCTTTTTTGTACGCGTGAACCAAACCAGTGAGGACGTATTAAAGGTGGCACAGCTGCTGGGCTGCCGGAAGGCTTCCGACCCGGCTACACTGATGGAATTCTTTGATGCAAAGTTCTCCGAAGCGTTGAAAACTGTAGGAAAGAAGTTTGATTTTGTTCAGCTTTACACCGAGCGGGAGAAGTTCAAGGATGAGATCCTGCAGATCATTGGAACCGACCTGAACGGGTATGTTCTGGACGATGCTGCCATCGATTACCTGGAGCAAACTGATGTCAACAGCCTGAACAGCGACAATATCCTGGACGCCGAGGGTATCAAGAAAATTACCGAGCTGACTGCAAAGCAGCTGGTTCTTGCGAACCAGATAGAGCGGGACAAGGAAAAGACCATCAAACAACAGGATGTTTCAGCCAGGGAAGCCATACTGGAGCTGGAAAAACAAAACGCTGAAGCCGAAGCAAAGCAAAAGCGTGAGATAGCCATCATTCAGTCCCGCGAGAATGCTGAGGCCGAAAAGGTTGCACATGAAGAGCGTTTCAAGGCTGAAATGGCTCGGGTGAAAACCGATGAAGAGATCGCCATTGCCGAAGAAAACAAGTCCAGGCAGGTCATTGTGGCGCAAAAGGCCAAGGAAAGCACCGAAGCCGTTGAAACCGAAAGGGTTGAAAAGAAGAGGCTGCTTGAAAGAACCGATAAGGAAAAGCTGGTTGAGCTTGCGCTCATTGAAAAACAAAAGGCGGTTGAGGAAGAAAGGAAGAACATCCAAACCGTTATCCGTGAAAGGGTGGCTGTCGAGAAGGATGTTGTCATAGAAGAAGAAAAAATCAAAGACACCCGAGCCCTTGCAGAGGCCGAACGAACAAAGGCAGTTGCGCTGCGCAAGGCCGAGGAAGAGGCTGAAAAGAATCGCATCATCGAAGTACAGTTGGCTGAAGCGTCAAAACAGGCGGCCGAAAAACTGGCTGAAAAACAAGTGATTGATGCCGAAGCCAGGCTGAAATCGTCTGAAAAGGAAGCCGCTTCCATCAAAATTGTTGCTGACGCAAGAGTAATTGAAGAGGCAGCTTCCGGACTGGCACAGGCAAGGGTTACAGAAGCCAGGGCTGTGGCCAACGAAAAAGAAGGCATTGTTAAAGCAAAGGTTCTCGAGCTGACCGCAGAGGCGGAAGCCAAAGCGATTGAAATGAAATCGGTTGCCGAAGCGAAGGGTATTAAGGAAAAGGCCGGCAGCATGAAGGTTCTCGACGAATCCGGCAGAGGCCATGAAGAGTTCAAGCTTGAGCTTGAAAAGGAAAAGGAAATTGAACTGGCCAAGATCTCCATTCAAAAAGAGGTTGCCGAGGCTCAGGCCTCCGTTATCCGTGAAGCGCTGAAATCCGCGAAAATTGATATTGTCGGAGGAGAGACCATGTTCTTCGATAAGATCATCGGTTCCATCGCCCAGGGGAAGTCATACGACCGTCTGGTAGACAACAGCAAGGTCTTAACCGATGTTAAGGAAACCTTTATTACCGGCGATCCGGAATATTTCCGCAAACAGTTGCAGGATTTGATGGCCAGGTTCAACCTAGGCAGCGATGATCTGAAAAACCTGTCCATAGCGGCAGCCATACAGAAAATGATGCGGCAGGCCGATTCATCAGAAAAGCCCATGCTGGAAAAGCTTTTCGCTACGGTCGAAAAGGCTGGGGTGGGCGACCATCCTGTAAATGTTCAGGTATAGCCTTCAGCAACCGCTGAAAGGTAAAGGAAAGTTGTTTCAAACGAGGTAAATAGGTTTGGAAAAAGCAATCAACCATAAAAATAAAGCAGAAGCATTTGAAAGCGGCACCTATGAGGTGATCCGGAACCGATTGAATCAGCAGGGAATTCAACTGAAGGAATGCATCGACCGGCTGAATGCCGCCAGAAGAGATGTCTTCGGCGCCATCGAAACAAAGCTGCTCGGCAACGAACGCATCATTACCGAACACAATTGTGTGCCGCGGGACATGGTTCCCGTTGATTCATGCTTCATCTTCGGATATAACGTGGTGATGGGGCTGAAAGCAAAGGTTGAGCTTGCAGACGTATTCTCCATATACGGGTACAAGGGCCGCGCTTTTCAAAAGCTTTCACTGGAGCTTATCACCGACAAACTGTTTCAGAGCGAGTTTGACGAGTTATATAAATACTATAAAAACACCTTTTTCTCAAAGTTTACTGTCATCGAGCCCTATCTGTACATGGTTTTCCAGACCGGCAAAACCTCCTTTGACATCAAGGCCTTCAAATGGCTGATCAAAGACGGCAAACTCACCTATATCGATTCCAGAAGTGAGCATGAGGTCAGGTTTGAAAACAAAAACGGGTTCGACTGGATCCGCGCAACCCGGGATGATCAGCGGGAGGGCAGGCACCCGCATATCTCCATTTTGGATACAGTGTTTGTTGAAACCATCGGCGGGGATTTAACCATCAAGGTGGAGGACAACACGACCACCGGCGAAGGCATTTATGCCGAAAAGGTGGAAGACCCGGACCAAACCCTGGATGATGCTGAAATCTGGTACGCCCGGCTGGGTCAGCTGATCCTGCTGAAAATTCGCCCATACCAGGAAGAAAAGGTTCGCTATTTCATCTTTAACAGCAAGCTGAAGAACATTGTTCGGGTGGACGCAATCCGTGATAATTGCATGGTTTTGCCGGGAGAGCATGGCATCATTTTCCCATCCGGCTATTATCTGGTCAGCGGCGAATACAAGCTGTTTGACATGCCGCTGGCACAGCCGGTTTTCGATCAAAGGCTCAGTTCCTTCAATGGTGAAGATTTTCAATACATTTTCTACAACATGGACACTGGTGTATACCTGATCTACGCCTACAACATGATCGAGCAATCCATTGAAACGCCCATTGTCTGTAACGGCTACTCCCATTTTGACAACGGCGAAATGGTTGTTTTCAGGCATGACGCCGATCCCCGGAAAAATCACATGCTGCAAATCTGGCAGACCCCCTTTGTTGGTAAAAACTATGTCAGCGAGAAAAGGAGCGAATCCCTGCTATATAAAATTGGCAATAAAGATATCGTGCAATGCATGGCCGACTGCAGCGTGATATACAGCCTGATCCGCAAAGGTGAGGGTTATCAGAGCATTTATGTGGATATCGTTCGTCAGGCAGAGCAAATCATCGATACCTATTTCTGGCTGGACAAGGCAGAAGCCTGCGGCTTGAAGGAAACCCTGGTCAAAGTCAGAGATACTGCGGCCTTTGCCGTGGACGAGTATGAAAAGGTCATCCGTATTCAGGCAGCTACCAAACAACAGATCGAAGAGGTTCAAGACACTGCCCGGGAACTGTTCAGGAACATTCAATATAAAAACTACGAAACCATTTATGAGTATGTTAAGGTATTGTCCGAACTGCGGGCGCTTCGCGGCAGGATTGCGTCCCTTCGGGATTTGCGGTATACCAACCTGCCCCTCATTGATCAGCTGGAAAAGAATGTTAAGGAAAAAAACGACGATTTTTCGAAGCGTTGCGTTGCGTTTCTTTTGAATCCGGAAGGACTTGCACCGTATCGTACCCGTGTTGACGAGCAGAAAGCCAAAATTGACGGAATCACTAAGACCATAGACGGAAATCAGCTTTACAAGGAGATGGACGAAACCTCCGTAGATCTGGAAATGCTGATCGAGCTGGTGGGCAACTTTAAAATTGATGATCCGGTAAAAACCACGGAAATTATCGAAAGCATTTCGGCCATTTATTCGAGTTTGAATCAAGCCAGGGCAAAACTGAAGCAAAAACTTGAACAAATGTCCTCCGTGGAACTGACAGCCCAGTTCCAGTCCCGAATGAAGCTGTTAAACCAGGCCGTGGTCAATTATCTGGAGCTTTCAGATACGGCTGAAAAGTGCGATGAGTACCTGAACAGGAGCATGGTTCAGATACAGGAATTGGAAAGCAAGTTTGCCGATTTTGACAAGTTTGTGCTGGAGCTGACCGAAAAACGGGAAGAGCTTTATAACGCTTTTGAAAACAAAAAGCAGGTACTTGTCGAGGCCAGGAACAAAAAGGTTCTGTCCCTTTTCCAGGCGGCAGAGCGGGTTCTGAAAGGCATTTCCGCTCGCCTGGCCAGCTTTGAGACCTCCGAGGCCATTAACGGCTATTTCGCCACAGACATCATGGTCGAGAAGGTCAGAGATCTGCTGGATCAGCTGCAGACCCTTGGCGATACCGTCAAGGCCGACGAGCTGGAAGCCAGGCTGAAGACGGCCAAGGAAGAAGCGCTTCGTCAACTGCGGGACAAACAGGAGCTGTACCTGTCCAAAGACGTGATCCGATTGGGGCAGTACATTTTCTCTGTCAACACCAAGCCGGTGGATCTGGCTATGATACAACAGGACGAAGCCTTGTATTATCATATTACCGGAACGGATTTCTGGGACAGAGTGCAGGATGAGAGTGTCTATTCATACCGACATGTATGGGATATGACGGTCCCGTCGGAAAACGATACGGTTTATCGGGCTGAGTATCTGGCATGGAAGCTGTTTGATGCGGCAAGGAAGGGAGAGGCTGAAAGCCTTGAGGTGCTTTGCTCAGCCACGGAGCCCCAGCTATCTGCAATCATCCGTAAATTCATGGAGCCCAGGTATCAGGAAAGCTATACCAAGGGCGTTCATGATGCCGATTGTCAGAAAATTCTCAAAAGCCTTTTGGAATTGCACCGGGGCATTGATCTGCTGCGGATTCCGGCCGGTACCAGGGCGATGGCACAGCTGTTCTGGAAGAACTGCCAGCCCGACACAAAGGAAATGTTGAACCTTCGCCTGAAAGAGCTCGCCAGGGTTTCCCGGTTTTTTAACACAAAACCGGCTTTGAGCCATATCATCCCCTTTGTAACAGAGAAAATGAAGCAATCCGGTCTGAGTATATCCTGCTTTGATAAAAACAAGATTCCCCAGGCGGCGGAATACCTTTGCCTGGAGCTGATGCGCGGTGATGATTTTATCATCAGCCTGGAAGCCCAGGAGGTTTACGAGGGTTTTGTAACCGAATTGGAACATCAAAATGCATATGAGCAGTTCAGACAATCTTTGCGGGCGGTTTCGAAGGATCAGGATGGGTTGTTCTACCTGGTACTGGAATGGCTTCAGGCTTATTGCTGTAAGAACACAGCCCCAAAAGAGCTTCCTCCGGAAAAGCCAACTGTACAGTCTTCTTCCAATAAAGGCCAGCCACAAGGAGGAAAGTATTCACCACAGTCACTGGCAGCTAACAGTCCCGGCCCTCAGTTGGACGACGAAGTGCTTTTGGAAGCAGCAGCCCTTTTCGTAACTGACAGCTACGCCAGGGACAGAGTTGTAAACTGCAGGACCCATATGCAAATCTCCGGCCTTGTGGGAAGTCATCCGGTTATTCGGGAGGGTGAATATTGCTTGTCCTACACCGTGTTCATGGATAAGCTGCAAAGGTTTGAGGACGAAGTGGTTCGGGGTTTCCAGCGCTTTTCCGAAATAAAGAAGGAGCTGTTGCAAAAATATCGCCAGATGCTGCAGCTGGAAGATTTTAAGCCGACGGTGCTGTCGTCCTTTGTTCGTAACGAGTTGATCGATAAGGTTTATTTGCCGCTGATTGGGGCAAATCTGGCCAAGCAGCTGGGGGTTGCCGGAGACAACAAGCGCACGGATCTGATGGGCATGCTGCTGCTGATCTCTCCTCCGGGGTATGGCAAGACCACCTTGATGGAATATATCGCCAGCCGCATGGGGCTGCTGATGGTGAAAATAAGCGGGCCTGCTGTGGGGAACCGTGTTACATCGCTCGATCCGGAACAAGCCGACAATGAAGGCTCGAAGGAAGAGCTGAAGCGGCTGAACCTGGCTTTTAAAATGGGCAATAATGTGATGATATACATTGATGATATCCAGCACTGCAACCCGGAATTTCTGCAAAAGTTTATCTCGCTTTGCGACGGGCAGCGCAAGATAGAGGGTGTCTATGATGGCACAGGCCAAACCTGGAACCTGCGCGGAAAAAAGGTGGCCGTGGTCATGGCCGGGAACCCCTATACCGAAAGCGGTGAAAAGTTTAAAATACCGGATATGCTGTCCAACCGGGCCGATGTGTATAATTTAGGAGACATGCTGCGTGAAAATGAACAGGCCTTCAGGCTGAGCTATATTGAAAACGCCATCACGTCAAATCCGATCCTGAACAAGCTTTCAAACCGCAGCAGAAATGATATTCATGCGCTGGTGGCACTGGCGCAGGGAGCGGAGCGGGAAACACTTCGTTTCGAAGAAGCATACTCGTCGGATGAATTGCAGGAGTATACTTCCATTCTGGAAAAGCTGTTCAAGGTCAGGGACACAGTTCTGATGGTAAATATGGAGTACATCCATTCAGCAGCACAGGCTGACATATACCGCAAAGAACCTCCATTCAAGCTTCAGGGTTCTTACCGGAATATGAATAAGATCGCCGAACGGGTGGTGGCGGTGATGAATGAAGACGAGCTTTTCGAGTTGATTGCGAAAAGCTATGAAAATGATGCACAAACCCTGGCCACCGATGCCGAAGCAAACCTTTTGAAGTGGAAGGATTTGATGGGGTCGCTGACGCAGCAGGAGCAGAAACGCTGGGAAGAGATCAAGCAGGTTTTTGAAAAGAACAAGCTGGTCAGTGGTGATGACAAAATGGGGCAGACCGTTTTGATCATGGACAGCCTGAATTCGAACCTGGCGAAAATTAAAGAAATTCTCGCTGAGAAGTAAAACAACAGGGGGACGGTTTCACCGTCCCCCTGTGTTTATTAATCCAGGTATGGCCTGGCATACAATTGCTTTTTTGTTAGTCCGTTCTTTCGGGCTGTTTGGATCCAGCCTTTATCGGCCATGAACAAGTAAAGCTTCCGTGGGAACCCCAGATCGCTGGAGAAATTCTTCACAGGCTCGGTCGATTTGCCCTGAATATCCTGCGCCATGAAGCTGAAGCCGTTGTCCAGCGTCATGAATGTTTGCTTCATGTAGGGGATATCCTTCATGCTTTCAGAAAGCATTCCCCCGCCACCGATCATGATCCCGAAACGAAAGTCGGCTCCGGTTTTCTTGCTGAAGCATTCAATTACGCCAATGGCTTCACTATTGATACCGCCTTCCGGGAACCCACAGTTCACAATTGCATAGACCCTTGGTTTCATGGCATATCCGCCATTATTGCTTAAAAAAATATTAAAATCCTGTAAAAACCGCATCAAAATTGCAGGCAGGCAGAATATGTACAGTGGAAACGTAAACACAAGGGCATCGGCATTGAGCGTCAAATCAAAGTCTTTTTCCCAGCTTTTATGGGTATGACCATCCCGTACATTCACCCTGAAAACCTGGAATTCATCAGACTTCATAAAACCTTCCCCATAACTGTTCAAGAAATTTGAAGCAGAGGGGTTGGACATTTTGGGACTACCGTTGATAAAAACGACTCTCTTCATTTCCTGCATCACATTTCATCTCCCTGCTTTTTTAAACTTATTTGATCCAATGCTTTAATTATTTCCATGTCATTATCCTGATAAAACAAGACTCCGACGTTACTGCGGTGTTTGTTAATATCGGTGAAAAGCTTCTTGTCCTCTTCCGATAAATCATTTGCATATCCTATCATAATCGGGAATGGGTACTCCTTATACCGCGCCGGATGCATGGTTGAGCCGTCCTTCCTAGTGATGAAAAAGGGAAGGATGTTCGGCAGCCACCGGTCCAGCACAGTTTTAATGTTGCACGAATACTGACCGAACACAATGGGACTGAGGTAAAAGGCCACATCGCTGTTGATGAAGGAGCGGTTAATGGAACCCATTCTGTCATTGATGACACACTCTCCGGGTTTTTTAACCCAGCATCCAAAGCAACCCATACAATAACCCAGCTCATCCTTTTCAATCCGAACATCTTCGATATCAAAACCCTTCTGCAGCAGATATTTATGCACAAGCCCCTCGAGACGTTCGAAGGTTTCTGTCCGATATTCACTGTCTGAAATGATCAACGCTTTCATATAAAACCTCCTAATGTTAACGGTGTCAACATTAATATATCACGGAATGTTTACTCTGTCAACATCATTTGATATAATGTTTTTGTATTGGGGACATTCCGCAATATCGGAAGGGGACATTCCGCAAAAAGCCAGACCCGCTAAGCAGCGGTGTGTCCCCAAGGGTAACATGAAAAAAAGTAAGGATTAAGACCGGAGAGATGAAGTGAGAAATTAAAATGGGGGACATTCCGCAGAAATTCATTCCTGCGAAGCAGCGGTGTGTCCCC
>JAAYJG010000130.1 GCA_012523055.1 Ruminiclostridium sp.
GTTATCGCCGAAGGTTTTTCAGGTAACAACCCTGTGGAGCTTGTCGGGCGATTTAATACAGTAACAAACAGAAAGCCCAATACAGAAATTATTCTTACCGGTTCAGACATCGGAATATTGAACCTGGTAGAGGCGGCTGTGGTAGAAGCAGATGAAAGCAGCACCATCGGAACTGCAAAAGTCAGCAGGGACGCCGGAGGCAGTACATCCATAAATATCAGGCCCAATTCGATAGTCGGTGATGGGGCTCAATATGCAAAAATTGTTGCAGCAGGCACACCGACCCAGAAACCAACTGCAGCACCGGGTTCATCTTCACCCTCTACACCTGTCTCAACGCCTACGAAGAAGCCTACACAAACTCCGACCTCAAACCCTACGAAGGAACCTACACAAACCCCGACGAAAGCACCGACCTCAGCCCCTACGAAGACACCAACACAAACCCCGACGAAAGCACCGACCTCAGCCCCTACGAAGACACCAACACAAACCCCGACGAAAACGCCGACACCCACACCTGCTGCTCAGGCTGGAAATATTAAAGTTTTACCGGGTGTTCATGTTGAAGTGGGCGAAGAAGTATATTTCGACGGAGCGTATTACCAGAATGGATATAATTCAACAGTACAATGGGAGTGGGATTTTGGCGACGGCTATACGCTGAAAGCGGGTGAACCTTCAAGAAGCACATTTGATACAGGGCTCTGTGTGGTTCATTATTTTATGAAACCTGGCGAATATGAAGTCAAATTAAGTGTGTCGAAATTTGATATGACAAAGTCGCCACCTGAACGGCAAGAACTGATCTATACAGACTCGGTTACCATTCATGTTACCGGAGAAGCGCCAATTGATGGGTTTGAGCTCAGACATGCGCCTTTCCATGCCAGAACTGCACAGTACCTTTATGCTGTAGTACCGCCAGACTATTCACCATCTCAGGTTTCGGCACGCCTGGAGTCATCGAATGGAACGCTGATACAGCATCTTAATGGAGTGACAACCGAAGACGGTAAACAGCGGTTCCTGCTTGAAAATGCGAAATTGACTGCCGGAGATTATGTCGTTGTAGCTGAGTTAAAAAATGGGCAGGAAACGGTCAGCATCATTCGGGAGAAATTCTCCAAACCCTATAATGGTGCACCTGAAGTCGGTATTAATGAAAACAATGCATTTATATTAAATGGAAAAGATTTATTCTTTCCAATAGGCCCCTATATGCTCAACAAAGACCTGTTGCCGGTATGGAAAGCAGCGTCGAATACTTTACATACTTTGGGCTATTATCCTGTTAAGGATGATGCCGCCTGGCAGGACTATGTCACATTTTCAGGTTCAGAGGGTCTGAAAGCCATTGGTCCTACAGGATGGACAGAGAGTAACCTGCGCAACAGCAATCCGGCCGATATGACAAAGTACACAGACGCAGCTAAAAACCTGGAAGGTCTTTTTGGGTGGTGCTGGGATGACGAACCAAACATTGGCGGCAGATATGGATGCGTTCCGGCTACAGTGCTTGCCGCCTGGTCATACTGGATAAGCCGGCTGGATTCTCAGCATCCAACAATTCAGCAATATTATGGATATGATTATCTGCCACATTACAATCCCCTGAAGGGAAACCATAGTTTCAGCTATATGCGCAGTGAGTCATTATTTGGGAAGAAGGCGTTTACAGCAGACTTCATCACCTATGATATATATCCTGTTGAGTATAAAGAGCACCCTTCACTGGATTATTCAAACCGGGGTCTTATTGATCTCTGGGCCGAGGGGCGGGATAATTACATTTGGAATATGGATAATCTGATCCCCCTGGGGACCTTTGTAGAACCACAGAATGTCACTTCATGTAACAGAATATCCAATTATGACACAACCTGGGATGCCGGGCCGACACCGGGAGATCTCAGGACCCAGTTATGGACTGCCATAGTTCATAATATGAAAGCTGTCCAATATTTTGAGTTTTTCTCGTCCACACCGCTTGATAATATGAGTGTGCTGAATGAATTCAACGAAGCGGTAACCGATCTGACCCCGATCATACTGGCCCCGCCGTCTTCTCTTACGGTTACCCATAACTGCAATACCAGGGGAAATCGTGTCGATCTGATGGTTCGCGAAACCCCCGCAGATTACTATATCTTTGCCGTGAGGGTCACAGAGCCTGAAAGTGAATGGAATGAGGTACCGGAACCGGAAACAATAGAGTTTGAATTCAGCACAGGAACTCAGGCAACAACGGCTTACGATATATTCCCCGGATATCGCTGGGAATACCAGTTGTTTGATGTGACTGAAAATAAGACGAGTTTTCAGCTTGATCTGGAAAAAGACGGGATAAGGCCCGGCAGTGTTTTGATTGCTGCGGTTGAAAGCGTTCCGGACGGAACACCGGATAAACTGATCGATCGGTGGACGGGTAAAGATTACTCAGCCGTACTGGATAGAACGGGAGCATTGATTTATGGGTATGACGACGGGCAAGGTAAGATCATTCCATTGTATAACTGGAAGAACATAAAAAGCGGAACGATAAACTATGAAACTGGGGAGTTATCTGTTGAGTTTAACAATAATGTTCCCCTGGGTGAGAGCTTTATCCAGGTAGCCTATGCTGTAGAAGATCGCCCAACCAGAACAATTAACGGTTCGGGCGGAGTTTTCAAAGATACTTTGGAACGCAATGCGGTGCGGATTTATCGGGTTCCTAAGGTTTCACCATAATGATTTTCGGATGAAAAGGACAGATAAACATATCTGTCTTTCGGCCTCTTTATTCGAATAACAATACCTTTTCAGAAATGATACAGGAGGTTTTAATTATGCGATACAATCACCACAAAAATAAGTTAACCCGTTTGTTATTACTGCCTTTAATCATTTGCTTCCTGTGCGGCCTGATAACCTTTCCGGCCTCGGTTTCCTTCGCATCAAAGCCCGATATTAACGTCTTACCTGGTGACATTTTGTTTCAAGAGGATTTTGAGGATGGGGATATAACCGCGGCCGATCCGGGTTTAACAAACGGCATGACCTGGACTTCCGGCGGCAGTATCGGGTCAGGAAAAAGAGACAACTATGGCAACAACATATCGATGGATGCCGGGGCGTATATCCTGTCTGATCAGGTTGTAAACGCACAGGCATACACTGTTTCTTTTACCATCTTCAATTCGTACAACACTGCTGCAAGAATAATGATTGCTTACCAGGATGAGAACAATTACTATTCCTTCAGCCCTGTAACAGGACAGCTATGGCGTACTATGGATGGGGTTGAAGAAGAACTGATTAATCCATTAAGTCGTATTTTAAGCTCTCCCAGGCTGAATCCCTCAATCAATCATTACAAAATCTATTTTTGCAATGATGGCAGTTCCATCACCATTTCAGTCGACCGCGACGGCTATGAAAACAGAAAAGATTATGATTTTACAGCCGTTGACCAAAACGCCAGGGCGCTGAATCTTTTTAAAGGCGGGAAGATAAAGCTCGCAAGGGTTGATACAGGCACCGGTCATTTCTGGGTATGTTATGACAATATTCTTGTAACAAAGGGGAAGCTACAGGCAGTTCTTCCAAGGAACCCCGGAAGGCTGTATGTAAGCGAAAGCACAGGCGACGACAGATATGAGGGAACCGAAGCAAACCCCTTTAAAACCATTACCAAAGCAATTGATAGTTCCTATCCCGGTGATGAGATTATTGTTGAAGACGGAGCTTATGGTGATCAGATAAAATTCGTGTCAAACCGTATCTATGGGGAGGAAGGTAAAAGGCTTACGATAATGCCGCGTAACAAGCATCAGGCGGCAATCTCCGGCGCAAACCTGAAATATGGCGATTATGTTACATTGGACGGGTTTGAAGTGGTAGGTGCACCGATCGTTGTTGGTGGAAGCACCGGCAGCGAGGTTCTAAATAATTACATACACGATATCGAAAAAAGAGCGGGCATTGAAGCGAACGGTTTGAACAGTCGCGTTGCTGGAAACTATATCTATAAAACCAACAAGGGCATCAGTGTTTCTGGTACTAATATGCTTGTTGAAAACAATGAAATTGAACGTTTGATCGATAGGGGGTCGGATGCCGATTATTTCCGGTTTTTTGGGGAAGGACATATCATCAGAGGGAACTATATGCATGGAACCAGGCATGAGGAGACCGGTAATTCCCACGTAGATGGTTTTCAAACCTTCGACAATAACGGAGAATTTGCGCGTCATATCATCATTGAAGGAAACTTTATAGAGGATTTTTATCATCAGGGTTTTATGGGAGAAGGTTCACATTATTACCATTCATATGACATCACCTTCCGCAACAATATTTTTAAGGACGCAGCAGCATGGGGATTGTGTATAGCAACCCTCA
>JAAYJG010000131.1 GCA_012523055.1 Ruminiclostridium sp.
TCTTTCATGAACTCACATGCCTCATTGCAGAAATATCCATAAATTTTCTCTTCTAGATCCTTGAAATCTTTCACATTCTCTAATAAACTAATCATATCCATCATCTAATCACCTGCTTTGTTTTTTGGGAAATTCCATTGGAGATGATTTTGATGGATTGGGGAAGAGTTGATCTCTTCGCTTTATTATTGTACATTATTATACAGTTGCCATCTTTCCTGCCTTCAGAAATTATACACTAACTCTCAAATATTGTGCCCGGGATCAGGCCATTGCTCACCTTTTCTCGGGCAAATATATAGAACAACATTACGAAACCCATGCTAAGAAAAATATCTGACTTTATTCTGCTCACCCTGGGAGAATGTTCAGAATAACATGTTATGATTGTTTTTTCACCTCAATTTTTGCAAGCTTTTCGTAGTACTGGATCAACCCGCCGTGGTCGTCCTTCGCTTTACCATCCACCTTCAAAGCTTGCATGGTCTCCATCACCTGGCTGGTCAAAGGGAGTGGAACGCCTATTTCATGGCCGGTTTCAAGAGCGTTCATCAGATCCTTGATGTGCAGTTCAATTCGAAAGCCTGGCTTGAAGTTCCTTTGCAGCACAAGGGGAACCTTCGCATTCAAAACGGTGCTTCCTGCAAGCCCACCACGAATCGCTTCAAACACCTTTTCCGGATCAACCCCGGCTTTGGTGGCCAGAACCATCGCTTCGGACATTGCGGCGATGTTCAGCGCAACAATGATCTGGTTGGCCAGTTTCGTGATATTTCCGCTGCCGATTTCTCCGATATGAACCACAGACGCGCCCATCTTTTTCAGGATATCTTCAACTTTTTTGAATACATCTTCCGGCCCCCCGACCATGATGGACAAGGTTCCGTCGATAGCCTTCGGTTCACCGCCGCTCACCGGTGCGTCCAGCATCACAACGCCTTTCTCGGCTAATTTTTCGGAGATCTCCTTTGAAGCAAGCGGTGCGATGGAACTCATATCCACCAGGATTGTACCTGATTTTGCCCCTTCCAGTACACCGTTCTTCCCCAGAACAACCTCCTTCACATGAGGTGAATTCGGCAGCATTGTAATGATGATGTCTGATTTAGATGCGACATCCGCTGAAGATTCGCCTTGTTCGGCACCAGCCTGTACCAGTTCCTTCACCGCTTCAGGAACAATGTCGTAGGCAACAATGGAGTAGCCTGCTTTCAGCAGGTTCTTTGCCATGGGTTTTCCCATAATGCCAAGGCCAATAAAACCTATTTTCATGGATTCTTACCTCCTGGATTTCTCTCATCTGTTCGGTCTTAGGTTACGTTTGGTTTCAATCAATCGGCTTCAGTACGACCTTCATGGCCTTTCGGCTTTCTATCAGCTCAAAGCTCTCTTCCCATTTATCAATCGGCAGTTCATGGGTGATCAGCGGTTTCAGATCTACCTGCCCCTTTGACAGCAATACAAGGCACTTTTCCCAAACGTCCCAGGTGTGGCTGAAGTGTCCTTTTAGTGTAACTGATTTGGATATAAGCTGATCTAGTGAAAAACCAACAGGTTTCGGACCCCAGCCAATCTTGGTGATTTGTCCGCCAGGACGCACCACATCCATCGAAAGCTGCAGCGTGGGTGAAACCCCAGCTGTATCAATCACCAGATCTGCACCATAGCCATCCGCAAGAGTGCTTACGATATTTACTACATTATCTCTGCTGCTGTTTAGTGCCATGGTTGCGCCATATTTCAGTGCCATTTGAAGCCGTTCTTCATCTCCATCGGTGCCGACAACGATGATCTCACTTGCGCCACAAAGCTGAACCATTTTGATGCATAGCAAACCGATGGGGCCTGGGCCGATAACGACAACCGTATCTCCGGGGTTCACCCTGCTGTTGTGTACTACGGATTTATACGCCACACAAAGAGGCTCTGTCAGGGATGCTTCCTTTAACGAAACATTCTCTGGCACCTTGTGCAGAATTCTTGCCGGAACCCTCACATACTTCGCAAAAGCGCCGTGGGCCTTGAACCCATAGCCCTTTCTATCCCTGCAAAGAGGATATTGGTTTGTACGGCACAATTCGCACTCTCCGCAGTAATCAGCATGAGTTTCTGCAGTGACACGATCACCTTCCTGATAACCCTTCACTTCATTGCCAACCTTCTCAATGGTTCCGGCAAATTCATGACCAAAGATCAGCGGTACATTCATTTTGAAGGAAACAAGGTTTTGATGCATGTGCGGATCCGTCCCGCATACACCGATATATGCCACCCGTACAAGTACATCCGTGGGGCCTATTTCGGGTACCGGCACTTCCCGGACTTCCGTAGCACCAGCCACATTGTCATATTTGATAA
>JAAYJG010000132.1 GCA_012523055.1 Ruminiclostridium sp.
AACGGCAGGTTTTGCTTTAGCAAAACCATCACACTGCAACAACGAAGCTTCAGCTTCGTTATATCGAGGCGGGAGAAGAGGATTTTGTTTACAAAATCCAGCACCGAGCGACCCGAGATTCAAAGCTTGCCGCCTGATTAAGGTAATCGGTACCCGCCACCACACGTTTTTCAGCCCTTAGCTGAAAATTCGTTAAGAGGTGGGGCGGGGGCCCATCGCGCCTCGTTATAGCAGAAAATGCTGGATTTTAGAACCATAAATAAACAGGGGACAGTTCTGTGTACAAGACATAGTTCCGTTCCCTGTCATGCCTTTCATATGGTTATGGTTAATGGGGTCTTGGCTGAAGTAGCCGTCCCCGTGTTGAAGGGCATTAATAAAGATTTGAGGTTACGTCACTGTCAGCAGATCTGAAAAGGAATAAAGATTGTAGGCGGCCAGATTGCTTTTCGTGGCATCTCCAATGGCGGCACAGTCCATGCCTGCTGCTGCAGCCGCTTCCACACCTGCTTTTGCGTCCTCCACTACCAGGCAATCCTTGGGCTTGACGCCAACCATTTCGCTTGCTTTCAGAAAAACCTCCGGATCGGGTTTTGATTTTTGAATGAGGTTTCCATCAGAAACCGCATCAAAAAAATATTCCAATCCAATTTGTCTGAGGATGATTCCTGCGTTTTTGCTGGAAGAACCGATTGCCAGTCGAAGCCCCATTTGCTTCAGTTTTATCAGTGTTTCCTTAACCTCTTTGCTTAAGTCTGCGGCAGACATCTGCAACAGAAGTTTTTTATAGATTTCATTCTTTTGATAAACGATTCTGTTCTTCTCGTCATCGGTATAATTTTTATCGTTTTTCTCCAGGATAATTTCGAGGCTCTTCATCCTGCCAATTCCCCGCAACCGGTTGTTGATCTCCTCGTCGAAATTTATCCCCAGTTCATCGGCAATGGTTTTCCAGGCCTGATAATGGTACTGATCGGTATGGCAAATCACACCGTCAAGGTCAAACAGAATCGCCCTGTATTTCATCTTCATCTCTCCCCTGTTCGTGGAACGATGAGCACCTCTGTTACGTCATAGACCTCATCATAAATATGTATTTTCTGTGTTTCTCCAGCTGTCAGTGTGAAACTGACACTTTCCCTGTCAACATGAACCCGTATTTCACTGCCAGCATAATGAATCATAAAATGATAGCCCTCCCACTGTTTTGGCAGAACCGGGGCAAAAAACAAGCCGGATTCCCTGATCCGAAGACCGGCGAAGCCAAAAATGATAGCCATATAGGTGCCGCCCATGTTCGCTGTATGAATGCCGTCTTTTGTGTTGCGATGGGTATCAAATAAATCCAGCTTGGCCGAATCGCCGAAATAGGCGTATGCCTTTTCCTCCAGCCCCAGCCTGGATGCGACGATACTGAAAATACAGGTGGACAGCGAGGAATCATGGGTTGTGATTCTCTCATAATACAGAAAGGAATTTCGGATCGTTTCCATATCCTGTGCATCTTCAAAGATAAAGTGGGCAAG
>JAAYJG010000133.1 GCA_012523055.1 Ruminiclostridium sp.
ATTTAACAGGTTCCAAATAGGCTTGCTGCTCGCGAACAGCCTTGGCATGAACCACCATGTTTGTGAATACAACTGACACAACCGTGATTAACCCCAAACCCGAGTCAAACAAAAACAAAAACGGCGATGTGATAAGTAATACAATCAATAACACATAGGGAACAATGCTCGTTGAAATATTGCCCGGGGTTCCGTACAGCCATTCTCCAAGTCGGATATCCTGGCTGAAACCTAAACCGGATAAAAAATATTGAATGGGCAATCGGATATTCTCGTCTTTTTGAAACATTGAAATCTGCTTCTCACGCTTACTCAGCTGTTCGCGGTTCAGAACGGGGAGCCGAAGAAGAGAATACAGCACTTCCTCACCAACTGTGCTTCTTGTATAGTTCAGCCGCTTAAATACCGAATCCATGTTCAGGTCATCCCACGTAATATCGTCAATAAAGAAAGGATGATCGGCCTGTTTGTCCAGAAGGGTGGACTTTCGGTTTTCTGCCATATAAACTCTGTCTTTGCCAGGCTCCTTGCTGCCCCAAAGTTGCTTTAAATACGATATCATCCGCTTTTTTTTAGCTGCTTTATCACTGATGACAAAGATAACGATGATCATGGCTACAGCCAATATTGTCAGCAATACAAATGCAGTCTGGCTCAAATAAGAACACTCCCTTACCAAATAAGTTTTTGTTGCGCTCAGAATAACAATGTTGCCCGGATATGACACTGGGAAGATTCTACGCTACGCTCAGAATGATAATGCTGCCCGGAAAAGCTCGGGGGAAGATTCTTCGCTACGCTCAGAATGACAATACTGGCGCTTAGTGCGACAATGCTATCCGGTGGCGTTCAAATGGAATGGCATTCATTTGCCTAGGTCTGGGCTGCTTTTAGCGAGATGTAGCGGTTTACCGCATCGAGCGTAAACTCTTCCGGTTTGGATTCCATTGCCGGAATTCCGGACATCTCCAGAATGGAGAAGGTTCGTCTTCTGTCATCAAGCAACTTCAGCGCTGCGCTCTTTGTAAAAGCATCCTCGTTTTGTCTTACCTTTTTCTCCGCCTCGGCCACCAGTAAGGGGTTTTTAATGCTTAACACAACCACCCTGTGCCGTGGCGCGTAATTATGCCAGGCAGTAGTGATCTCACGGGCATGCTCAAAGTTGTAGGGATCGGAGAACAGAAGAAGCAGGCACCTGCGGTTTTGCACCCTTTGCAATGTTGAAAATGCCTTTTCATAATCGGCGGAGGTTTCACTGATCTCAATATTATACAGACTTTCGGCCAGTCTTTGGAAATGGACTGTACCCTTTGAGGGCTTGACCATCCTGCGGATGTCGCTGTCAAAGGCCATCAGCCCGATATTGTCCCCATGGTTCATCGCAGTCTCGGCCACAATAAACGCCGCATTTACCGCATAATCCAACCGGGTGATCCCCTCAATTTCTTCGTTCATGACCCGGCTTGTGTCCATTAGAATGTAAACGTACTGGTTCCTCTCGGGTTCATACCGATTCACATGCAATCGACCTTCGCGGGCAGTCACCGTCCAGTTGATATGCCTGAAATCATCCCCGTCGCTGTATTCCCGAATGCTTTCAAATTCGGTGCCCACGCCAAGCTGGCGAACCTTTTGGAACCCGGTTAACAGCCTTCGCTTCTGGATCATTAACAGATGGTGATTGCGCATATCCTTCAGGTTCGGGAACACCTTGATGGTGTCGGAAACCTGCAGGGTTTTTGAGCGGACACAAAGCCCCAGCACGCCGGTTACCCGAAAGTGCAGATCCACAAACCGGTACTCCCCGCGCTTGATGGGCTTAACCCGGTATGAGACGGTTTTTTCCTCCCGCCCTGCCATTTCAAAAGTGATCACTTCATTTTCGGTACCGAAGCTATCTGGAATACCATCCCGGATTTGCGCGCGCAGCGGGTGCGCAATGGGATTCCCGACAACCAGATCAATCTGGTTCCATACCGAAAGAGAGAGCTTTTGATCCATCACCCTTCGAATTTCAAAGCTTTCGGGGGACGGTGTCAGGGAAAAATCCACGGCCAGCAGAATGAACAGCAGCACATTATACACCAAAAGGGCATAGGGGCCTATTCCCGGCACCAGTGACATGGCTGCCGGAATTATTCCCAACAGGATTAAAATGATGAAGCGTTTGCCAACAAACATAATTTATCCTTTACCTGGGTATTTCAACGGTTTTTACTATACTGTCCAGGATGTCGTCCACCGTTACGTTATCCAACTGAGCTTCAGGCCGGACGATCACTCTGTGCCGCAGCACCGGATGAATCACCTCGACCACATCCTCCGGAATAACGAATTCTCTTCCCGAGAATGCCGCCAGGGTTTTTGCGCACTGCATCAACGCGATAGATGCGCGGGAGCTTGCGCCGAGCAGGATCGCCGGTGTATTTCTGGTGGCATATACAATGGCCGTAATATAACGAATGATTCCCTCTGAAACGATCACATTATTTAAAACTTCGCGAATCTGCTTCCATTCGTCAGGATTCACTACTGCGCATACCTGTTCGGGGCCAAGAGAGCCACCACTTTGGTTCACTTTCACCAGCAAAGCCTCTTCCATCTGGGGCGGCAAATGTTCAATGACAAGCTTCATTAAAAACCGGTCCAGCTGAGCTTCGGGCAGGGGGTATGTCCCCTCAAACTCCAGCGGGTTCATGGTGGCCAGTACCATGAAGGGCTTTGACAGCTCGTAGGTTTCACCGTCTATGGTAACGCTTCCCTCTTCCATGCATTCAAGAAGGGCGGACTGGGTTTTCGGCGTAGCCCGGTTAATCTCATCGGCCAGAAGAATGTTGGTAAAAACAGGCCCCTTCTTCATATAGAAGGTTCCGTTTTTAACATCAAAAACCTTTGTGCCGGTAATGTCAGAAGGCATTAAATCCGGTGTGAACTGTATCCTGGAAAAACCGGCATCCAGGGTTTTCGCCAGGGTTCTTGCTGTTAATGTTTTTCCCAGACCCGGCACCCCCTCCATCAAGACATGGCCTCCGGTAAACAGTGATACCGCCAGATGCTCCAAAAACTGCTCCTGGCCAACAATCACCTTCTTCAGCTGTTCGATCAACAGGTTGTATTTTGTTTGCACGAACTCCAGATTCATTTCC
>JAAYJG010000134.1 GCA_012523055.1 Ruminiclostridium sp.
AATAAACTGCCTGCGCTGAATGGCTCTTTTACCATTGGTGAAAAGGTTAAAATCGGCTATTTTGACCAGCAGATGGCACAATATAAAAGCGATAAAAACGTATTGGACGAGTATTGGGATGAGTTTCCGAAGCTTACTCACACGGAAGTGCGAAGCGCACTTGGCGCTTTCCTGTTTACCGGGGAGGATGTATTTAAACCAATCAATGCCCTATCAGGTGGCGAAAAGGTACGCCTTGAATTGTGCAAGATATTCCAGCGCAGGCCAAATTTCTTGATCCTGGATGAGCCGACAAACCATATGGATATCATCGGTAAGGAAACCCTGGAGAAAATGCTGAAGGAATATACAGGGACGCTGCTTTTTGTTTCCCACGACCGATATTTTATCAAACAGGTGGTAACCTCAGTATTTGTGTTTGATGAAGATAGGGTTGAACTCTATCCCCACGGCTACGAGTATTACCTTGAACAGGCCGCGAAGAGAATGACCGGGCAAAACAACCAGGATACCAAAGAAGTACGGGAGAAGAAGAGCTATACCACGCCTGCCAAGGAAAAAGCCAGACGGGAGGCAAAAATAAAAAAGCTCGAAGAAAATCTCGCGCAATGCGATGAAAACATATCAAGGCTTCAGACAGAACTTGCTTCGGATGGGGTTGTTTCGGATTATATCCGCTTGACCGAACTGCAGAAAGAATTATCTGAACAAGAAGAGTTACACCTGAGTTACCTGGAAGAATGGGACATGCTGATGGACGAAGAATAAGTTCTTTGGTGGACATGGCAAGCTTCCATTGTCACTTGCCTGTAAAAAAGAGGATACCAAACCGGGTATCCTCTTTTAAAGTTTTATGGGAAGTGGAATCAACCCAAATCCAACGGGGTGATAACAATCAGGTTTTTATGCACCTGCAGGATGGAAGCTGGCACAGTGGGTGTTATCGGACCAAACAGCGCTTTTTTCATAATTTCCTTCTTATCGTCTCCGCTGGCAATCAAAAGAACCTTCTTCGCCTGCATAATCGCTTTAATGCCCATGGTCAAAGCTTTCTTCGGTACATCGTCACGGTTGGCAAAAAACCTTGCGTTGGCGTTGATGGTGCTCTCACCCAAAGTGACACAATGGGTGTCCAGTACAAACTCATCAGCGGGTTCATTAAATCCAATATGGCCGTTATGACCAATGCCCAGAAGCTGCAGATCAAGACCACCAGCATGCTCAATTAAATTATCGTAACGCTTGCATTCAGCTTCAATATTTACTGCTTTACCGTTTGGAACATATGTGTTGGCGATATCAATATTTACCTTTGTCAGGAGGTGTTCATTCATAAAGTAACGGTAGCTTTGATCATAACTGGGATCCAGATCATAATATTCGTCCAGGTTGATGGTGGTAACCCTGGAGAAATCCACATCACCGTTTTTACATAATTCGATCAGCCTGTCATAGGTGCCTATGGGCGTGGAGCCAGTGGCCAGCCCCAGAACCGTTTCAGGCCGCAGTACGATCTGGGCGGCAATCACATTCGCTGCTTGTCTGCTCATTTCTTCATAATTCTTTACTTTAACAATCCTCATAAATATCTCACCTTTCTATATAATCTGTCTGGTATAGTCTGCCTGATAAACTGCATTTGTCAGGGCTGGCAATATTTTGCCATAAAATTCTTAAATAAGAAATAAAGGTTAAACTTCTTGCTTATTATATCATGCTCTTTTATGAAAAAAAAGCCCTTTACCCATTCTGTCTCAAAAAACTCAAAGAAAACTTCAAAGCTTCCGCAGCGGGTCGCCAAACGACACGAAACCTTGCCAGGTTTCACAGGAGTAACTCTGTCAGGAGTCAGGAGTGTGTATAGTGACAAATACTAAAGCATATTGCCGCAGAGAAATCAGTATTGTAGAATGAGAACAAGAAAAGTTTCGAGGAGCTCTTTATGAATATTCAAATCTTTGGGGCCGCAAAATGCTTTGATACCAAAAAAGCCGAAAGGTATTTCAAGGAGCGAAACATACAATATCAATATATTGATTTGCCAAGGTATGGCTTGAGCAAGGGTGAATTTGAAAGTGTAAAAAATGCAGTCGGCTTAAGGGCGTTAATCAATTCAGGCTCAAAAGCCTATAAAACGCTCAACATGCAGCAGCTTGGCGCAGGGAACTGTGCAGCGGAGGTTCTTTTTAAGAACCCTGTTTTGTATAAAACCCCTGTGGTGCGCAACGGAAAGAAGGCCACGGTAGGGTACCAGCCAGAGGTTTGGAAGGAATGGGAGTAATGCGAAAAAGCCACAAAATCAAGAAAGAATCTTTTCCAGGTCTGCCAGGTCCTTTTCAAGCTTTGGATCGGTGAACTTGCTTTTTGCCTGCTCCAGCATTTGCTTCGCCTGTTCCTTTTCACCGGTGGCGATAAGGTAGTAGATATTGATTACCGCAATGCTTCCGCCCAAACCCGGATGCTGCTCGAATTTCCGGAACAATTCAGTATTGGCATTAAAAACAGCGATAGCTGAAGTGTTTTCTTCCAGCAGGAAATGGAAATAACATAGGTTGTGATTATAGATCACTTTGTTAATCCCCTTCATTTGATTCTCGGGGATCAGAAGAAGCAGTTCCTTTGCTCGCCGATAATCGCCTTTTTCAGCGTATCCCACAGAGATATTCATGGATATCATGTTCCAGTTCAATGGGCTCCTGACGGTTTGGAGCAACTTCTCATTCTCGGTAATAAACCTGTCGGGGTCCTTTTCTTTATAAAGGATATGGGTTAGGCCAGTTAATTTTTTGAAAAAACGCAACTGCCAGATAAAGTTTATTGCAAAAATCGCTATGAAGGCGACTAAAATAAAGATCAGGTAAAAAGAAATAAATTTGTTTTCTGGAATATTCAGCAACTTTCGCAAAATGAGGGCAAAAATTCCGAGCCCAACTCCCAATAAAATTGTCCATTGCTTCTTCATCAGTACACCTCTAAGAATGAATATCAGGTATATTTTCTTCATCAAGTATTTGTTTAATGCTTATCATATCATGTATTAAGAAACATGAAAACAGATATTACTGTTTATACCCCCACTTACTAAGTTCATACGTTGAGTTTCATCCTGAACATAGTGTTGTCAACCTGAGCGCAGCGAAGGAGCTTTTCAGGAGTAATGCGAGTTCCTTCTCTTCGTTCAGCAGGCTGTGCTTGCTTACCTATGACCAGTACAAACAAATATTCAAACAAATCAGCCATAACAGGAAGTTCATTGCAAGGGGTTCTTTCAATTGTTATAACGAGGCCCGATGGGCCCCCGCCCCACCTCTTAACTTATTTTCAGCCAAGGGCTGAAAAACGTGTGGTGGCGGGTACCGATTACCTTAATCAGGCGGCGAGCATTGAATAACAGGTCGCACAGTGCTGGATTTTGCTCGCAAAATCCTCTTCTCCCGCCTCGATATAACGAAGCTGAAGCTTCGTTGTTGCAGTGTGATGGTTTTGCTAAAGCAAAACCTGCCGTTGCAATAACAGTGTGTTGCGATTGCAAGCAATCGCTTCCGT
>JAAYJG010000012.1 GCA_012523055.1 Ruminiclostridium sp.
ATAGTGTTCCGGAGATTAAAAATATTACCACCATGGGGCAATGGTTTGGCCAGTTAAGGATGGGAACAGAAACAAGAAGTGCGATGATCTATGAGGTGACCAGCCAGTATAAAAACTTCACGGTGATAGACATGGCAGCAGGCCGGTTCATCAGCAACTTTGACGACACGGCCAGGGCAAAGGTCTGCGTCGTGGATCAAGCCTTTGCGGAAAAATATTTTGGTAAGGTGGACATCATAGGAGAAGAGCTGAACCTGAAGCTGAGCCGTTATAACATTAAGGTCAAGGTCATCGGTGTTACGGTTACAGAAGATAATATGCTCACTGATATGGCTGGAGACCAAATCCCTGTCATGCTCTACATGCCCATTAAAACCGTTCAGTCCATTACAGGCTATGGCAAGCTGGATACGATCATGTTTTCGCTGCAACCCGATACCGACGTTAAGATTGTGAATAACAAGATTATTGGCTTGCTGGAAAGGGTTCATCGCAGGGAAGATATTTACTATCTCCAATCCATGGAAGAAGTACAAAAGATGTTTTCAGACGTGATCGGCGTCATCACGCTGGTTTTATTGGTCATATCTATTATTACGCTGATTGTGGGCGGAATTGGAATCATCAATATCCTTCTCGTATCGGTAACCGAAAGAATACGGGAAATTGGTATCCGCAAGGCACTTGGGGCTCAAAAGAGGGACATTGTTATTCAGTTTTTAATGGAATCCATTATCATGACAGGGTTTGCAGGCCTGATCGGGATCGTTTTGGGCGTGGTGGCAGGCAACCTGATTTCAACCTTTATTAAAATCCCACCAGCGGTGGATGTTGAGATCATCGTTTTGTCTTTTTCAATTTCTGTTATATTGGGGCTCATATTCGGGGTGTATCCTGCGAAAAAGGCTGCAGATCTGGATCCTATCGAAGCCCTGCGCTATGAGTAGGGAATAGGGAAAAAATGTATATGGGGCAGAATCATTTGGTTCTGCCCCATTCTCAATCAAGGAGAAAAGTCTGCACTGATACTCTTCTGATATGCTACCACATACTTGTCCAACAAGAAGTTAACCCTCTGTACTTCAGTATTTTGCAGATCGTAACTGTTTTGTTTCAGGAGATTATGCATCCGGCTCTGAAGAACTTTGATCCTAAAGAATAAAGTCAGCCTTTTCATCTTCGTTGACCTCCTTCAACGGAAAAATGATAAAATACTATAAAACAGTTTAAAATCTGATATAATAGGATTAGCTGAGCAATTGATTGTTTTCCGGCCGAACAATAGTTAAGGATCTGTCATTTGATATATACCATAGTCATCCGAATAGAAACAAAAATATTTAAAAAAGAAGGTGATTGAATGAAAAGAAAAATCCTTATTGTCGATGATGAAAAAAACATCGTGGATATTTTAAAATTTAATCTGAAAAAGGAAGGCTTTGACACTATCGAGGCTTATGACGGCAGGCAAGCCCTGGAAATGGTTGAGAAAGAGAAGCCCGACTTAATCCTTCTGGATATCATGTTGCCCGAATATGATGGTTTTACGGTATGTAAAAAAATCAGACAGACCATGAATACACCCATCCTGATGCTGACCGCACGGGAAGAGGAGGTTGACAAGGTGCTCGGGCTGGAGCTTGGCGCCGATGATTACATCACAAAGCCCTTCAGTCCCAGGGAACTGATGGCCAGGGTAAAAGCCAACCTTCGGCGCGTCGTCGAAGACATTCAAAAGGATCAGAGCGAGATTTTAGTTTGCGGTGATTTGTCCATCGATGTGAATCGTTGGGAAATCAAACGCGACGATCAAATCATCGAGCTGACCTTAAGAGAATTTGAGCTTGTAAAGTTCCTTGCGATGCAAAAGGGTCAGATCTTTTCAAGGGAAAGCCTGCTGGAAAAGGTTTGGGGCTACGAGTACTACGGGGACGTACGCACCGTTGATGTCACGGTCAGGCGATTAAGGGAGAAACTGGAGAAGGTACCCAGCAAGCCAGAATACATTTTAACGAAACGCGGGGTGGGTTATTATTTCAATCCGTCACTATAACCATCAATTCCGGGGGATATAAATGTTTTTTTTCAGAAGCCTGCAATGGAGACTTGTTATCATCATTGTATTGATCACCTTTGTGCTGATGTCTGTCATTTGGGTGTTTTTAACACTCAAGGTGGAAGACATATTTTATAATGATTTCAGAGATACAGTTACCGATAACTTAGCATTTCTGAACACCAATGAAAACATGACCGTAAACGCACTGCAGAAATTCCTGCAGGAACCCTACACCTTAAGCCAGCTGGCCGGAAAGGAAAAAAGCTATACGGTGATCCGGGGAGATACCCACGAGATCGTATACTCCTCCGACGCGCTTTATACTGATAATGCAATCGATTTTCGCAATCAAATCCTGAAATCTGAAAATATGATGTCGGTTATCGGGGGCAATGCTGAAGGGAAAGACAAGAGAATTACCCGTTCCATGAAGGGTGATTTTTACGACTATGTGAAGAGGCAAACCCTTGAAGATGGCGAATATATATTGTATTTCAAATACAATCGTTCTCAGGCCCAGGAAATTATCAGGGAATTTGGCAATGTTATTATCACTGGCATGCTTGTTGCGGTGGTCGTGGCCATAGCCATCGGGCTCCTGCTGTCACGAACCATCACGAAACCGATTGTGGATATCATGCATAAGGCTGAAAATATTACATCGGGAGATTTTGACCAGGTTCTCGAGGTGAACTCCGACGATGAAATCGGAAAGCTGACCAGCACCTTCAACTATATGACAAACCAGCTGAAAAGCATGCTTCACGAAATATCTTCTGAAAAAAACAAGTTTGAAATGATCCTGAATTACATGACCGACGGGATCGTTGCTTTTAACCGGGACGGGCTGATCATTCACATCAACTCGGCTGCTCATCGTTTTTTGGAATTACCGCAATCCGACCTGAACTTTATGGGTATCATGAAAAAAGTGGGCATTGACTGCACTGTGTCAGAGATGCTTGATCAGGAATTTCTAAAAGCCGCAGGCAGAAACATTCATTTAAAGGATAACTTTTACAAAGTCAGTTTTGCTTTATACACCGACAAGGAAAACAGTGCGGGGGGTGTTATCACCGTTATACAGGATATTACCGAGGCACAGAAGCTCGATAACATGCGAAAAGAATTTGTGGCCAATGTATCTCATGAGCTGAAAACACCGTTAACCTCCATAAAAAGCTATTCTGAAACCCTTTTGGATGGAGCCCTTGAAGATCATGACACGGCAAAGAACTTTGTGCAGGTTATTTATTCTGAATCGAACCGAATGGACAGGCTGGTGAAGGATCTGCTGCTTTTATCGAAGCATGACAGCGGTATCCGGCTGAGCTTCCAACGCATCTCTCCGCTGGAACTGACACAGAACGTTCTGGAGAACCTGAGACTGGCCATCGATGAAAAACACCAGCAAGTGCCGCTTATCAAAAAAGAAGAACCGCCACAGGTGCTCGGAGACTGGGATCGACTGGAACAGCTTTTGTTCAATGTGGTCGGAAATGCCATCAAATATACCCCCGATTATGGTCAGATAACGGTTTATGTAGGAAAAAGAGACGGGTATGCCTGCATTTCCGTCGTGGATACAGGCATTGGTATACCTGAAGCGGATATGGAAAGAATATTTGAGAGGTTCTACCGCGTTGATAAGGCACGGTCAAGGCAAATGGGAGGAACCGGGCTTGGTCTGTCCATTGCAAAGGAAATTGCAATTTCTCACGGCGGTTCCATCGAAGCAAGCAGCCAGCCCAGCAAGGGAACGGAAATCACCATTTTATTGCCTGCGGCAAAAACGGAAGAACAATAATTCTGTGATGACTCTGTGTCCTCCCTTCTGTGTCGGGTCATCCGGCATACAAAACTGTTCCCTGGGTTGAATCCGGGAAATACGAACGGTAACCGCATTTTAAAAACGCGGTAATGGATTTGTAACACAATAGGTGTATAATAAAGGAAGAACCAATTTTTATGCGATGTCTCATACTTTCACACAAGCATTCGTTGAAGCTTGACGAAA
>JAAYJG010000135.1 GCA_012523055.1 Ruminiclostridium sp.
CGTCATGCACCAGCGTTGCCATGTGTAAAATTTCAATCCCGGCAGCGGCGGTAAGCAGGGTGTGATCTCTGGTTTTGCCAAAACCGGCTGAAAGAACCACAAAAGCGGGCCTCAGCCTTTTCCCGCCAGCGTTTGACAAGGTTTTCAGAAGCTGTTCCAGCGGCTTGTTTTTCGATCTTAAGTTATTCTCAATAATCGCTTCAACCTTAACCAGCTCTGCAGCGACTCCAGGATATCGGTCCCACACTTTGTTTTCTCCTCTTTTTTTGATTGTACTGCTCAGGTAAGTACACCCCACTGCCATGTGTAATTTCAAGCCGGAGAGTCTGTAAAAATTCATCCGGTTTTCGTGTTGATCCCTTTTGTTATGTTCCAACACTATGTTTACCCAAAGGAAGCTGAAACAAACCGAAACATGGGAGCCTAATATCACAGGCAGCTTTGCGAATTGACTGCTATTTCAATCATGGGATTTTTGATTCGCAGGGGACACCAAACTGGCAGATTCCGCAGTAGCGCATTTCAAGACCATACGCCTCGCGGCAGTGACGGTTTGTGACATTCGTCTGGTAATCCATACATTTTGCCTTATCATGCCCCTTAGTGCTGATGGCACCTGCAGGGCAACGCGCGATGCACCGCAGGCAGCTTCCATTTTTGAAGTACAGGCAATATTCGTTATATTTCGTATACTTTCTCTCAGTGGGATTTAATTGAATACCAGCTATTACTGAACCACAGCGAATCGCTTTGCCAACCGGAGTTATCAGCGTATCGGTGAGGCTAAAGGTTCCCAGGCCGCAAATATGGGCTGTATGCCGCTCTGACCAGGTGGATGCGTTTTGATATTTCTCGGACATATGAACCTGCCATAATGGCGAAAGCATTGGGGACACTGCCGGATATCCCTCGTTCTCTAAAATGGAAACAACATATTCTGCAATTCTTTGGTTGAAGTTTTCACCATCTGATCGGGATAAGGCTGCTCTTTCAGTGGGAAACAGCTTTTGTTCTCTTTGCTCCTCTTTCGTTTTTTCCGTATGTGGAAGCACCCAGCTAATCACAGATATTTCTTCAGGAAGAAATTTCTTGCCGGGATATGTACCTTCCAGAAACTCCTTCGGCGAAAGGTAGAAGGAACCGATGTCCTTTTTATAATAGGCATACAATTCATCGTCCCCTCTTGAAAAGCCCACCAGGGGCTTTTCCCATGCCTTCTCGTTGAAACGTCCAAGCGTGTTTTCAGACGAAGTCTCCACAAATGACAGGATGGATTGAGATATCCATTCATTCAAATTCTGATTCATCATAATACCTCCCTAAATTGCCGACTTTTTAACTTTATCAGCTTTTTTAAACTGGCCACATTTCTTTAAACATAAGCTATTATTCCATCACATGAACCGGTTTTCTTTGAATGTACACTATATTTTTCAGGGGTTGCTTCACCAATGCTATCGCGTGGTCATAATTTGCGGAAAGGTCTTCAGCTCGGTGCGTATCCGCGCCGATGGTTGTTTTTGTACCACCAGCCTCTTTATATATTGCAAGCAATTCTGTATCTGGCATGGATTCCGTTAATCCTTTTCTTAGGGAGGAAGTATTGATTTCCAGAGCAATTTCATTTTTCACCATTTGCATGAAAATATCTTTGATCTGCTTCCTTGACCAGATGCAATTTGGGTAGTATCTTTTGGGAAAGTCAAAATGAGCCATGGCATCGAAGCCGCCATAGGAAACCGCTTTGTAAACCTCTTCCCAATATTTTTCAAACACAGTTTCGATGGGGATATCGGTCTTGACCAGCTGGCTTGGAAACATATCCAGCATCCAGAAATGAATGCTTCCGAGGATGAAGTCATAGGGAAGCCTGCTGTAGTGTTCAAATTCCTTCCTGTAAACATGGGGCTCGGCAAATTCAATGCCGCAGAGGACTGAAAGCTTGTCGGAATATTTGTCCCTTACTCTTTCGAACTCATCAAAGAACTTATCGGCATGGTAATATTGAAAGCCATCATCTACAGGGTTGAAGTCCAAATGGTCGGTAAAGCATAGGGTATGAACACCCCGTGCCAGTGCCTCCTGGCAGTATTCCTCCATGGTCACCCTACTGTCACAGGAATGATGCGTATGTACATGTAAATCAATCATCACAAGCCTCTTTAACAATCATTTTCCTTCCCTCTAAAGTAAAGGTATTGTTAGTTTATCAAATGCCCTAAAACCCCTGCCAGAGGTTTGTATCTGTTCATTTTGGGCATCCGCAAAAAAGCCAAATAAAAAGTAACTGGTGGTATAACCTGTATTCGCTTTACTGATAATATCCGAATTGCTGTGATCCCACTTTTGGATCTCCTTTGCATCCATATTAGACATGGTTTTCAACAAAAACAGCGCCGATGGCTTGGAATCCAGATGGTCATTCGTCATTTGCGCAATTTTTTCATAATCAAAACCCCTCAAAGCCTTTTCAGTATATTCATCTTTCTCGTTTGCAACCTCCAACGGCAGGTAATGCGAAAAATCCATGGAAGCCACAAACAAAACCTTCTTGTCCTTCACGGTTTCCAGAAGCCAGTTTGAAAGTGCTTCTGTTTTTCCGGCATCGCAATTGCCCTTTACAAGCAGCGGGAGGATTGGGGTATCCGGCATGTAATAGCTGATAAAGGGAATGTGGGAGGATATGGTATGGTCTGACTCCATCACCTCCGGCTGCACCGAGGCAAAGTTTTGCTGAACCAGCGCGTTCACAAGCTTACTGTCGGTATAAACATCTCCTAAAATGGTTGAAAAACCGGAATCCAGTGTGCTTATCGCAGTTCTTCCTTTTCGGAAATGATCCGGCCCGATGATCACCACCAGATCATATTTTTGCTGGGAAGCCGTCTTCCAGAAGGAGGCGATCATCGTGGAGGCCAGCAGATGATGCGGTACAATTCCGGCTTTCAGGCCATGGATATCCGCCTCAAAAACACTTGCGGACGACACAGCATTTCGAAAAGAAGCCTCATCAAAATACAGGCATGAAATGAGAGGATGCTCAGGCTTCTGTCTCTCAACCCGGCCTTCTGCTATTTCGCCTGCTTTGGGGGCCGGCAGAGAATTGGGTGGTGTCTGCCTTTCTTCTCCGGTCACTTTGGCCTCGGGGGTTCCCAAGGTCATATCGGTGTTTTTGGGTTCTTGTGTCTGGCTGTTGCATCCTGGCACTACCGGAAGCACTATTGCCAGCACAATCAGAAGTACCCATGCTGTGAACTTTGTTTTCATCAAATGTTTGTAACCTCCACTTCTATCAGTGGGGGAATGTTCCTGACGCTCTTTGGGTCCGCTTCCGTGGTATGCCATATTCATAGAAGTTACCAGAGCCGGGCCACTGATCTGATTTGGCGGGGTCAGGTTCCCCCACCAAATCCATTGCTTTTTAACCGGTTGTTGTTGTGCTTAGGCCGAACAAACTCAACATTACTTGATGATGATTTGTTCTCTATGGGCGTAGTTGATCACATTGCCTTCCAGGTTATACACGGAAGCATAGTCGGCGGTATACTCACCATAATTATTCACCCGGGCAAAGTAGCTAATCGTTTTCACCGGCGACTTGTCATCATTTCGGTGATAAATGCAAAAGGATACCTTCTGTCCGGAAATTTCATGAGGATACCACATCCCCCACGTGTCACTGCCCCATTCGACATCCACATTCCTGCTATAGACATGTTTCAAAGACGCAGGAAGATAGTCTTCCACCATATAACGGCCGGAGGGTGCTGTGGGGTCAAATTGAATGTTCAGTGTAACCTTGATATATTCGGATGGGTCGAAGGTAGTTTTGGTATTTCCATTTCTGTCGCTATACGTTCTGGTAATGCTAATTCTATTGTCAATGGTGGCAACCTCGCCTATCGGCGCGGAGTAAACGGCAGATACGGTGACCTTCCCTTTCACATTGGAAAAACGAATATTCTTCAGCTTTTCGGCTGTCAGGAACATGCTGTAGGTGTCTCTGCCCTTGATGGTAACCGTCTCCTTCTTCCCGTCCAGCTCCCAGGTAAAGGAGGATTCCAGGTTCAGGTTCTTCAGGTTGCTCTTGATATAGTTCAGCCGGATGGCACCGGTAAGGATATCGGTGGTATACATGTTTTTAACAAATTCAAACAGCTTGTCACGCTCGGCACCATTCACCTTTTGGGCCAGCAACGCGCACAGGGATGTGGCTTCCTGAATGTCGTCACTGTCATATCCCTCATCTTCCATGGTGATATAGGCGCGTAAGCTGTCTTCCTTCATATAGCTTTTAACCATTTCACGATACATGCTGTTTGCTGTATCGATGTCGCCTGCATACGCATAGGCAAGGGCAATATACAGCTTGTCGATCAGCTTCAGATCCGGGGTTTTGGCAAGCTCATTCAGCTCGAGCAGAACCGGCTCACGCAGGCATGCAAGACCCCAATAAGATGCCGCGATATGAGTGGAGGTAGCGCTGTCATCATACATGACCCCGTTAAAATATTTCACCATCAGGTCATAATCAAAATCGCTGTCATTGAGCGAGCAGATTTTCGCGGTTAAAACCGGATCCGCACTGTCATAAGGCAGCAAAGCGATTCCGCCATTATCCAGCTGGTAGCTGCTGATATCGTATTCCTGACCCCAGTCTCTGACGCCGGAGTCCTGGAAGAATTCCTGCAGCAGCTTTTTCGCCTGCTTTCTGACAACGATGCTGTCAATGCGGTTGTTCCAGGAGTATGCCAGTTCCAAAAGCTCATTCCAGTAGGGTTTTACATTTTCATTGATAAAATACACCTTGGCCGGCCATTTGGTTTCGGGAAATACGGTGCTGTCGGCAAGGGTCTGGTATTCGGTGAGGGTCTGTTCCACAAACCCCGGATACACTTCAAAGGGAAGTGCAATGGCATCTTCGTAATCCTTGTATTTCCCAATGACTGTATAGGTGTAGCTGCCCTCGGGCAGTGCATCCAGTTGCACCGATGCCCGTTGGTTGGCAGGAGCGGATGCACTGGTTTCCTTCCACAGTTCTCCGTCCTTTTCAATGCGGACAGTATATTCAACCTTTGCATCGTCTTTTATTTCAGTTCCAAACGAACACATCTGCAGAACGGGCTTGTCACCGGCAATAAACATATCATGAAAGACCGTGTTGACGAAATAGGGCAGCCGGGCATTCACAGGGGTGGTTCCGTCACCGGCGTAAAGATCCTCCGTAATCCCCAGATAGGTAACCCTCCACTGCGTCAGATTGTCCGGGAGCATAACCATGATTTGCCCGCGTCCGTTATCATCGGACATCACAGACTCAAATTTGGCAGTATCCCTGAAATCCGAGCGAACATTCACAGATTCTTCATCTCCGCCTTCGCCGCATTCCGCTCCGTCAAAAGAGTCATAATCCTCCAGGGTATTGGTATGGGGAATACTTTCACCATTATACCCCAGGGACACATTCTGGTTGTAAAGGCTGTAAAGAATGTCCACCGACTGATCACACAGTGCAAAAAAGGCTTCGTCCACGATGGAGAAAAGGATCTCTGCCTTGCGCGGCTTACCGGAAGGATCGGTTACCTCAAAATCCAAAATAGCGGTTTCCCCCGGGCGGTATTGCGGCTTATTCGGTGTAACGGTGATGTTCAGCTTTCTGTCCTCGTAATCGAAACTCAGCGGTTTCATGGTAGAAGACTTGAAGCTTTTCCCGTTGAAATAAACCGCCATCACCCCGGCATTGGGGATGTAGCTTTCCAGGAAACTGACCTGCCAGGTAGGTTCATCGGTAATCTCATATTCCAGCAAGCCCTTTCTGTAAAGCATGAAGAGCACCTTTTTATTCTCCTCGCGCACCACAGGGGTTTCTGAGTTGTAAAGCGAGAGTGTAGCCTTGTCATTGACCGAATAGGAGTGTTGATCACTTTCCAGATGGTAAGAATCAATATTGCGCCAATTGTCGTAATCATCAGGATAAGAATATCGATAAAAATACTCTTCCTGGACAATTTCTCTTCCCTTGCTGTCGACGCAGCGCAATATGGCATGGTATCCTTTTTCTTCTTCCCGGGTAAATTCAAAGGATGCCTTTCCGTCGATCGTGTTCAGCTGTATTGTTTGTAACAAATTCACATGTCGGTCATACCGGTATTGAGGATAAGTCTTTTTTGTAATGTAGTTATAATACGTACCGGTCTGGGTTTTCGTATACCAGGTTTCATGCAGCTCAACTTCAACATGAATATCTGCAGGGTCGTTGATATACTCTTCGCTGGAGTACCATTCTTTGTTGCGAATGCCGTCAATATTGATCCGATTGGTGGAGATGTCCACCATTTGGATTTTCTGATCGTTGGTCGCGTTTTCCCGAACATCGCTCTTTACCCTGAGCATGGTATCCCTTGGAAACACTGTGAAACTTTCATGTGCGTTCACCGGGGTTTCTTCCGTGTCGGAGTTGGATACATGGACATAGGTAGAATATGGGTACCATGTATTATCATACTCATCTGGTTCCAGGATCAGCCCGGCACGTCCGTTATCATCGGTTGTCAGCATTCCGGAGCTACTGTTCCCCTGATTACTGGGAATATGGTAATCGAAGTTCATTCCATTTACGGGCGTTCCTTCAAAGAACTTCGTTTCCAGGGTGAATTCTACCTTGTCTCCGAGCATGATATTTTTCTCACTGACACTGGTACTGAGGGTATAAATGGGCTTTGCATATTTATTAACATTGAAACTCTTTGACAGCAGCCTCTTGTCCCCGGAAAACACCTCCAGGCTGTAGTTGCCCTGGCTGATATCCTTATAAGAGAAGGAGGCCTGAAAAGTGTTTGTGCCTGTAAGCTGCACTTCGGTTTCATCGATAAGGTCATAATCCTCGGTGCCATAATACCAGGAATACCCGCGTGATAAAACGATCCTCACTTTATCCGGTGCTTTGTTGCCATCCTTGTCGGCCAGCATGCCCCATATATTCACAGTATCGCTGGGCATATACATATCCCGATCGGTAAACAGGTAGCCCCAGTACAGGTCTTGGATGCCGTCGTACCGGAAATTGTCGGAAATCCCATAATAACTATCATAATAATAGTAATAGGATGAGTAGTAGCTGCCGCCTATGGTGAAAAAATAGGACGGATGACCCTGCCTTTGAATGGCATAGTTTTTGGTCTGGAAGCTGTCTTCGGTGAATACGACATTGTCTGAAACGGCCAGGCCGTCTTTTCCGGTTTGCAGCGTAAAGTTGTCAAAGACCACTTTAGCACCTTCCACCGGTAAGGCCGTTTCGGACTCGTATACCAATCCAATGGTTTTATTCTCCGCCGCCCCTACATATACGGCCAGGCTGTTGATCTGCACCATGGCGTATCTTTCCTGATCATCTTTTTTGATGACGGCCACATAGTGACCCTCAGGCAAGGTTTGTGGAATTTCAAGATATTTTGTGCCATAGTAGGATTCTTCACCCTCAAGGAAGTTGGTTTTGGTGCTGAGTACCAGCTCTTTGCCCTCAATGCTGATGGGCTTGTCGTAATGTACACACCAGAAGGGCCTGTCATCTTGTGCATAAATATCCTCTTTAAAGTCTTCCTCACTGCCATAGCGGTATAGGCTGAATTCCACAGGCTGGGTTCTTTCAATGTTTGTATAGACAGAAAGCAAAGGCTGTTCATAGGGATAGAAATTATAAACCCTCCTGCAGTACTCAAAGTATTCACAGCTGTAGCCACTGTCCCCACTGCCGCTATAAGCTGGCTCGGTTTGGAAGGAGAATATTGTATCTTCCTTTAACTCCATGGCGTTGGCAGCATAACCCTTTTTTACCTTGACGGTGTAAATGGTGTCATAGGCGAGGGGGTTATCGGGCACAAACGCGACGGTGCCCTTGTGAATCTCAAACCGGCCTGAAGCCGCCGGAGTGATTTCAAACCAGGAAGAAAGATCGTTTTGAACATTTTGCGAGAAATAAATTTCTATTCCCGTATCCACAGGCACGTATGTGGCCTGGTCTCTTGGAAGTGTTCTGACCACAAAAAACTCCTTGCGGGTTTGGAACGCCCAGGAATATGAGATCCCTTCCTCTGCGTCGGAGAAGCTGATGGAATAAATCTGATTAGGCCTGAGCACAGAGGGTTGAAGCAGGAATTCGCCGCTGGAGCCTTGTTTGACTGTGAAGGCGGTTTGTGGAGTGATGGTAATTTTATTTGTCAGTTCCTGGGCAGTATAATCATAGCTACCCAAAAGAATACGATATCCGCTGTCGGTGGAGATGCCGGTTTCATCGCTGTCCTCGGGCACCAGGTCAAAAGGTTTTTTCATCTCCAGCCCGATGGTTTCGACAGGTCGCTCCCTCACCTTCACCGTTTTCAGGTTGGTGGGGATTTCAGCCCCGGGTGTTGGAGAAATATCGGTTTGCCCCACCGCAAGGTTTTTATCCCCCGGCCGCAGGAAGTATATGCCTGCAGCGGCCGCAAGAACGACAACTGCGACGATTGCAATCATCAGTACCTTTTTATTCTTCTTCGGAATTCCTCCCTGGGGGCTTCCCGCAGGATTGTTGTTTTCAGGCTTCATTGAACCAACCTCCGATTCATATGATTACAGCGTAATGCGTATAAGAACGCTAGAAAAATCAAAATAACGCATATCGTACTGTGCGCATTTGGGCTTCCTACCAAACATCAAATAAAAGATGTTTCGCAGCTTTTAGTACCGATATTGGGGTGTGAGCGAGGCCCACTTCAGGTGAATCACTCACCCCATACATTTCTGCGCACACTACTTATTTGGAAACAAACTCCAGGCCGGCTTCCCGGGCCTGAGCATGCCTTATTTCCCATAATCTGCGGGTGAATTCCGTTCGATGATGTTCTTCCCTTCCATCTTCACATCGATATCGCCTTTGGTGATAATGGAACCTGTATTTGGTGTGATGTTGCAGTCCTTGATGGTGACTGCGACCGGTTTGGCGTCGGTAGTGACCAGAACGGCACTCTTGGCATTATCATGCAGGTAACAGCCCTCTAAAAGCAGCGGTGTAACCGCGTGGGCATAAAC
>JAAYJG010000136.1 GCA_012523055.1 Ruminiclostridium sp.
GTGGTATACCGCTTCTGGCATCCGAGACATTCTCGCCGTCTGCGGATCGTAGCCCCTTCATCCGTGGGACGGGAATCAATCACCTTGTCTTCCGGATGGGAACAATAAGGACATTTCATAACATGCCTCCTTTTCTAACTTCTATATTGATTATCGGATAATTTACACCCAAATTAATAGAAGAGTGCAGAAAGAGGATTTCGCATGGCAAAATCCCCACAATTATGTACATAGGCAGTATATTCAATGAGTGCTTGCGCGAATTGTGCACCAAACCACGTTTTTGCTTGCAAAATACGTATGGGCGCTGAAAGCGCCTTCAGAGAGTGTTCCTCGGCTGAAGCCTGCGGTACACTCCCGATTTGCGCGTTTTGTGTGCAACTAGTTCATAATTATCTCTGATAATTATGAACGGTCCGCGAGCATTTGATAAATGTTCCTTACCCATCCTTTATATCAACCAGAATAATCTCTTCACCGATTTTGCGGATATCCCTCCATGGAATGACCATTTCCGCTTCTGTTCCAAAAGCTTTGAACAGTGACCATGGCCCCGGCAATATAAGCGAAACAAGCCTTCCCGTCTCCAGGCTGAATTCAATATCTTTTACAAACCCAAGCCTTCTGCCGTCACCAAGGTTGATAACCTCCTTCTGCCTCAGTTCTCCAATTCTGGATACATTGGAGGTTGGCAGCTGTATCCCGCTGCGCTCCAGGTTTTTTATATCATTCTGCATGGCCGCACCTTCAAAAAAGTTATCCCTTACAATTTATTCTGAAGATCGGCCATAAAGAAGTGGTCAGGAAAAATCTAAACATATTTGCGCATATGCTTCAGTGCCGCTTTTTCAAGACGGGACACCTGCGCCTGAGAAATACCGATTTCTTCGGCCACCTCCATTTGGGTTCTTCCCCTGAAAAAGCGCAAATCGACAATCATCCTTTCTCGATCGGACAGACGTGAGATGGCTTCATTGATTGAAATGTTCTCCAGCCAGTTGTCATCATTGTTTTTTTCATCACTCACCTGATCCATCACATAAATGGCATCGCCGCCGTCATGATAGACAGACTCGAAAAGCGAAATGGGATCCTGAATAGCATCGAGAGCCAGTAAAACATCCTCTCTGGGAACATTCATTTCCTGAGCGATTTCTGTAACCGATGGCTCCCTCGACAGGGTATTGGTCAGCTTTTCCTTGGCCTGAAGCGCTTTGTAGGCGATATCCTTCAGGGAACGGCTGACCCGGATAGCATTGTTGTCCCGCAGGTACCTGCGGATTTCACCGATGATCATTGGAACGGCATAAGTTGAAAACTTCACATTTTGCGTTAAGTCGAAATTGTCAATCGCTTTGATAAGCCCTATACAACCAACCTGAAACAGGTCATCCACATGCTCTCCACGGTTGTTAAAGCGTTGAATAACGCTTAAAACAAGCCTCAGGTTTCCCCGGATAAACTCCTCCCTTGCACTCTTGTCACCCTTTTTTATTTTCTTAAACAGTTCATCCTTTTGTTTGTTTGTTAATACAGGAAGTTTGGACGTGTTGACTCCACAGATTTCAACTTTGTTGATCATAAGGCACCTCCCATTCAGGAATGGGGTTTCAAGGATTCGGGTAAAACTATACATCAGGAACCGCGGAAAGACTCCTAGCGGTACAATTCATGATAAACCGATTTGCGGTTCCTGATCCCTTTAAAACCCTATTTACATTTTTTCCTTTGAGGTGCCAAATATACTGTTTCAGTGATTTGAAAATATCCTTCTCACCCCTTGACAGGCCTTGCAACACAGTGTGTCATGGCCTTGGGAGGGAGAAAAAATCTTTTTGTTTCATGGATTTGAGGAAATAAATATGCAATTATTTCCACAATTGAAGTCCCTATCTCCCGGTTCATCACAGCATACGACTGATCTCCTTTTTCAGCCGCCCAAGAATTCTTTTTTCCAGCCGGGAAATGTAGGACTGGGAGATCCCAAGCATATCAGCTACTTCCTTTTGGGTTTTCTCCCTTTGGTTGTTCAGGCCAAACCGCATTTCCATGATTCTTTTTTCACGGCGGCTTAGCTTGGTCATGGCTGTAACCAGCAGCTCCCTGTCGATTTCATCGTCCAGGTTCTTTTGAATCAAATCCCCTTCGGTACCCAGAATGTCTGAAAGCAAAAGCTCATTGCCGTCCCAGTCCACATTCAGCGGCTCGTCGATGGATACCTCGGAGCGCAGCCTGCTGTTTTTCCTCAGAAACATCAGGATTTCATTTTCAATGCACCTTGAGGCATAGGTGGCCAGC
Organism: Ruminiclostridium sp.; assembly: GCA_012523055.1. Lineage (GTDB taxonomy): Bacteria > Bacillota > Clostridia > DSM-8532 > DSM-8532 > JAAYJG01. The sequence continues at coordinate 2,299 of JAAYJG010000136.1, forward strand.
TTGATGTTGCGCGACGGATTGTATGTATTAATGGCCTTGATCAGACCAATGGTACCAATAGAGGTTAGATCCTCAATATCCATTCCGGTATTCTCAAACTTGCGCGCGATATAGACCACAAGCCTGAGGTTCCTCTCAATCAGGGTTTTCTTCACGATCAGCTCCTTCTGCGGCAATTTGTCCAGCAGTGCCGCTTCTTCTTCATTTGTTAAGGGAGGCGGTAAAGCCTCGCTGCCACCGACATAATGGATGTCTTCGGGAAAATACCCGCCAAATCGTTTTCTTATCCAGTGAATAAACCTTTTGATCACATTGTTCATAAGATCCCTTCCTTACAGTTTTTGCTCTCCTTATAGGTTGTACTCGGACACCGGCCCTGTCTGGCTTATGCCGATATCAGCTCGGGGCTGATGATGGCTCTGTACTGGTTTCTCGTTGAAAGCTTGTTTTGGCAGATGCATACGACAACCTGTGTCCGTTCATACTGTAA
>JAAYJG010000137.1 GCA_012523055.1 Ruminiclostridium sp.
CCTCTGAATATGCGGCCTGCAATACCTTTTCAACGGAGGACTCTTTCTCATCCTGCACCGGGATACCTGAGGGCTTGTTGATCACGAGGATATTGGCATCTTCAAAAACGATGGTAAAATTTAGTTGCTCAGACGAAGCGGTGAGAAGCTCCTCAGCAAGATAGAGCTCAACCCTGTCTCCCACGGAAAGGAGATGATCGTCTTTCACCCGGGCACCGTTCACTTTCACATCCCGTTTCCGGAAGGTTCTCGCGAGCAAACGAAAAGGCAGATCCGGCATCTCGTTTTGAAGATACCGGTCTGCTCTTTTCCCATGATCTTTTTCAGTAACAATAAAAACACGCATTCCTTAAAACTTCCCTCTGCTCATATGTCCTGCAAGTTCTGCTTTGGAGCGCTGCTTGATCACCCCGGCTTCTTTTTTGGCTTTTTCGAAAAGGGATACGCATGGCGGATCGAGGTTCAGCTGAATTCCCTCCTCGCATAACGCGGCTATTTTCATGCCAAGACGAACCAATTCCATGTGGATATCGTTGGTGCGGTCAGAAGCATATATTTTATTTGCAGCTTCTTCGCTCAGTTCTTCAAATTTCTCTTTTGGAACACCGCATTTCGGGCAGAAATCCGGTGCCTCGCCACCTTCGTGAACATAACCGCAAACAGTGCATTTGAACAATTTTTTCATGCTTTAAAGCTTCCTTTGAAAACTATTTCTCAATACTTACCCAACAGCATGATTTTGTAACTATTCATATTATGAATGGATCAAGAGAGGTTCATTACTCATCTTTCCCGCCTCAGTTTGTGAGTAGTGTTACACGGGTGCAGACACGGTAACCTGCTGTGCAGACAGGCGCCCAAAACACTGAGGTAAGGTTGAATTCATCCCCTGTTATTTCGGCGCAACGCGGGTAATTTCCGGAAGCGCCTTATAGCTGACTGTGTGCAGCTTGTAGCTGGAAACAATGTCTTTTCCCCTTTTAAGGGTATAAAAGGTGTCCACAACAGCCCCATCCATTCCGGGCTGTATCACGACACTGCTTCCCTTTGAGAGGGTTTTGTCTTCCACGGTTTTCTTTTCGAAGGGGATGGTTTTTAAGACGGAAGTTTGGAGGATAACCTCCAGATCAGGATCCTCATCGGTGCCGATAAGTGTAAACGTAACTTGATCATTGGATACCTTCCCGTTAATCTTCAAAGGCCAGTTGGTATTGTTTGTAAACCTGTAATCCTCTATCCCATAGGATACGGCAGAATCTCTTCCCAGAGGGACATATGCAACTGTGAACAAATGAGGAGTCTGCTCGTCAATTTGCAGATTGGCCAGCAGACTCGCATTATACAAGGTGGTAGAAACCTGACATATACCGCCGCCCACATCTATGGATACTCCGTCGTCACTGTAAACGATTGCCTGTTGATAGCCCTTTTCGGTGGTGCGTCTGCCCACGATTTCATTAAAAGAAAAGGTTTCACCGGGCATAAGAATCGCTCCGTCAATGGCCTGCGTGGCCAGGCGAATGTTTACCGCCCTGGCTTTATCATTGCCGGTTTTCAACGGAAATACGGTTTGATATTTCCCAAGCTCATCATGAAATAACGCTTCTTCAATCATTTTGGCGGTTTTCTGAGGCTGTATGGTTTCAACCGGAATCTCCAGCTCAAGAGAATATTTTCCGGATTTTGCCTCCAACTCTGCCACGGAGGATAAAAAGGCGGCCTTATCCAGTTTTCTTCCTGTTATTTCAGGAATGATACGGATTTCACCATTGTTCAGCTCGAAGGATGCATCCCGTGATTCCTGTACGATTTTATTGTAGAAGGAATCGACATCAACCCTTTCGGGTAGGACTTCCTGAACCGGTACGACGACGATTCCGGGTTTTAATTGTTTTACCTGTTCAACAATCCGATCCTTCAGCATTTCCTTGTTGACCGCATAGCCGCATTGACCCGATTGAAGAAAAATGCCTTCATCCAGCAGCAACAGGGAGTGAGAACCTGCAGGTACATAGGTATTACTGTATACGTCTTCAATCACTTTGGTCAGTGCATTCGTATCGATGGACACTTCAGTTTGCAGATATTTATGTTCTTTATTCAGTCGGTACACCTGTGTCAATCGTTGAAAGATGTTGCCTTTTCTTCCTGAATCATATATTTGATTGAAAGTTGCCTTATCATTAATTTTGACGTTCAGATCTCCAAAGGTTATCACGGACGGATAGCTTTTATGAAAGATATTCAATTCAATGGCGGACAGATCCGCTTCATATTTATTCTGAAGATACTCTTTCAGCATTTCCTCGCTTAAGCCGCCAAGATGCACACCATCCAGATAAACTCCGCTGTATACGTTCGGATTGTTCAGAATTTTCATTGACAGAAAAATGGTTCCGGATAACAAGAGCGCAAACAGAATGATGGCGACTGGCAGTATCTTTTTATGTTTCTTTCCGGTTGATGATTGATTGTCTTTTATCAGCATGATAATATAATCCCCCTATTGATTTCAAGAAAAACAATAATTTTTTCTAATTTCAGAGTGCAAAGGATTACAGAAAAACCTGCACTGTCTGAAATTGAATGAATTCTCAAAAGGCTTTTCGGATGAATACAAACAGTACTAAAGGATTTATCGGCATTCACAGTCTGAATCAAAACAAGTAGTTTTTATCAGGATAATATATTATATGGGTGAATGAAAAACCTGGGATAAAAATCCCGTGCTTTTGTTTCTAACCCGGTGGGCGGGAAATGTCGATAATATCTTTGATGCTGTGGAAATTCCGTACCAGTTTATTTTTGCAGCGTCCCACTAATAAAACCGGGCATGGCTTGCATGAACAGCCTTCCCACACCGGAGGTAGGCCAATGCTGTTTTTACGGCGAAAACAAAAACTGGACTTCAATATTGCTACGCTGAAAAAGAACGATATTGTTATTTTAACATTGGATGAGCGTTGGAACAAACTTTTTAAGGTCATTCCCATCACGGCGGGAATAGAACGGCAGCAGGATTTCCTGAATAAGCTGCTGGGGAAGGAAGCAAGCCTTTATCAGGAGCAGAAAAACATTGAACCTGAAAAGATAAAGTACATGAATCGCATTATGACACTCACCGAAGAGGCCTTTGATAAAAACAATGAGGAAGCGAAGAAATCCCTGGCCCAGTCAAAGGAAAGAATTGAAGCCCTGAACAAACGGGCTCAGGACATTCAAAATGAGCTTTACATGATGAAGGACAGAATCCGAGAGACGAATTTCAAGCTTCTTGATGCTACCGTCCGCCATGTTTACAGCGTGATGTCCGATTCAAGGGAAAGACAGAAAAAGCTGGATCGGGAATTGGAACAGGCAAAGAAAAGGTTGAAGGATTTACAGGCGAAAAGGCAGGGCATGTCCACCGACTGGACAGAGGTATACTCCTTCTTCCATACCCTTTTGGGATCGGATGAGTTAACCAAACTGGATCAAATGTTCCTGAAACCGGAGGAGAAAAAAGATGAAGCTAATAACCCCGCAACAGATGAAAAAAGTGGATGAAGCCGCGATAACGGTTTACGGGATCCCCGGTATTCTGCTGATGGAAAACGCAGCGCTGAAGGTAGCGGAAAAAGCCTGCGAAATGTTATCCGGGGATAAAACGAAACAGATCTTTGCCATTACCGGAAAGGGTAATAACGGGGGAGATGCCTTTGCGGCTGTCAGACATCTTCACCAGTGGGGATACCCGGTTTCGGTTATTTCTTTGGTTCGCCCGGGGTGTGTCACCGGCGATGCCCTTACCTATTTGCAGATTCTTGAGAAGATTGGAGTAAAAACAGCTTTTATCGATGATGAATCCTTTCTGAGGGGGGCTCTGTTAAAGCTTGGTTCATCTGATCTTATCCTCGATGGGATATTCGGCACGGGAATTCATGGTATGGTAACAGGAGCATTTGCGGCCGCGATAAATGCTGTGAATGAAAGCAAAGCAAGGGTTCTGTCCATTGACATTCCTTCGGGAATTGATGGCAAAACCGGCCAGGTGTACGGATCGGCTGTGAAAGCCGATGAAACTGTTACCTTTTCACTGCCAAAACCGGGGCTTTGGCAATACCCGGGCAGATACCACGCGGGAAAGGTTACTGTGGCGGATATTGGAATACCCGCTGGTGCAGCAGAAATGGCTGACCTTACCGGGGAACTGCTTGACCTTTCCTCCTGTGGCGGGCTTCTGCCCAAACGGCCGTCAGACGGCCATAAGGGAACCTTCGGAAAGGTCCTGATCATTACTGGCTCCACCGGGATGACGGGCGCCGGCACGCTGGCAGCCAGGGCAGCATTCAAAACCGGTTGCGGGATGGTTTACCTGGCAGTACCCGGTTCCCTGTCTTCTGTTTACTGCATCAATATTCCGGAAGCGATTGTTATGCCGCAAGTTGATAAAAACGGACTGCTCCTTCCTGAAAACCTTGACGAGCTTTTAAAGCTGGCTGCGTCCATGGATGCAGTGGTTCTTGGTCCGGGGCTTTCCGCGAAGGCACCTGTGGCACAATGGGTGAGCGTATTCATTGAAAATTGCGTAACACCTATGGTGATAGACGCTGATGCGCTCAATGTGTTGGAACCACAAACCCTTCGAAAGGCTAAGGCTGAGGTGGTGATCACACCCCATCCTGGTGAATTTTCCAGGCTTACCGGAATTACTGCGGAAGAAATACAAAGGGATCGTGTGGAATACGCGCTGAGGTTCAGCCGCGAAAACAATGCAGCCATCGCGTTGAAGGGCGCGGGAACAGTCGTTGCTTACCCGGATGGAAGCTATAAAATCAACACATCGGGTCATTCCTGCCTTGCTGTCGCCGGATCAGGCGATGTGCTGGCAGGCATTGCCGGGTCACTGATCGCACAGGGCGTGCCCTGTCCGCAGGCACTGGCCCTTGCGGTGTTCATTCATGGCCGCTGCGGAGAAGTATTGGCGGGTGAAGCTGATCTTGCCGGTTTTACGGCGGGGGAACTGGTAAATGTTATACCATCGGTGATAGCTGATTTGAGGCGCGCATCGTCGAAACAAGCGCATCCCGGGCAGAACCCCCCGGGCACCTGAAGGATTATATCTTTTGAAATCAAGCTATAACCAAAAATGAAGAAGGGAAGGGTTAAACCTTTGAATACAGGACAGAACAGAACCTGGGCCGAGATAAACCTGGATCATATCGGGCATAATGTCCGTGAAATCGCCAAACGGGTGGGGAAGATGACCGAAATGATGGCTGTCGTTAAAGCCGACGCATACGGGCACGGCATTTTTGAAACGGTTCCGACGCTTCTGGAAAGCGGTGCCAGTCGCCTGGCCGTATCCATGCTTGATGAGGCCATTCAACTGAGGGACATTGGGGTGAAAGTGCCCATCCTGGTGCTAAGCTATACCGACCCGGTGCGCGCGGAAGAAATTATTGAATATGGCATTACCCAAACCGTGTTCAGCCACGATTTGGCACAGGCACTGTCGAAAGCTGCCGTGAAGCTTGGTAAACAGGCGCGAATCCATATCAAGATCGATACCGGAATGACCCGGGTGGGTTTTTCCCCTGGATACAGTGCCATCAAGGATGTGGTTGAAATCAATCAACTGCCCGGAATCATTATTGAAGGGTTGTTCAGCCATTTTGCCTCCGCCGATGAGGCTGAGCGCGAATATACGCTACTCCAGTATGAAATGTTTGAAAGCATTGTTCAGGAACTGAACAGGATTGGAATCCTGATTCCGGTGAAGCATATCAGTAACAGCGGTGGTATTCTCCAGTATCCAACCCTGGATCTGGACATGGTTCGACCGGGTATTATTTTGTATGGGCTGTATCCTTCGGACGAGGTGGACAAAACAGTGATTGAACTGAAGCCCGCCATGTCGCTGAAAGCCAAGGTGGTCATGGTCAGGGAGGTTGAGCCCGGGGTTCCGGTCAGCTATGGAAGAACCTATACCACCAAAAGAAAAAGCCGGATCGCCACCATACCCATCGGTTATGCCGACGGCTACAGCAGGCTTCTTTCAAACACAGGCAGGGTACTGATCCATGGAGAATACGCTCCGGTTCTGGGGCGTGTGTGTATGGACCAGTGCATGGTGGATGTTACCGATATTCCAACCCCTGTGAAAACCGGGGACGAGGTTGTTCTGTTTGGTAAACAGGGAAATCGTGAAATTACTGTGGAAGAGGTTGCAGCGCTGTCACAGACTGTTAACTATGAGGTAGTGTGCCTGATTGGGAAACGGGTTCCCAGGGTATATCTGAAGGAAGGTAAAGTGGTCAATGTGATAAACTATCTGCATGGCACGGCGGCTTTTAATACCACCCATTAGTAGCTGTTTAAAAATATATGTTTGTATAATGCCGGACATCGCTGCAGGAATGCCAACATAACCCTTCCGTTTTGGCTCCTGGTATGGGGCAATGTATGAATTATGCAAAAAAATGCAATACTTAATGATAAAGAAAAAGAGCAAACGCTGCGCCACAGGCCGTGAGCGTTTGTCCGGCTACAGGTCAGCTCCCGGGAAAAGTGAACAGGGAGTTTTCAAGCCAACAGGCTTCGCAGCCTGTAACGGACATTTAATTTGACGGGGTAACCCAATGAACTATACAATAAAATTGGGTAAATAGAGTTCTGTGGGGTCAAATCCAGCGCGAGGAGTGTTTATAGCGTGGAGATTAGAAGAGGAGATATCTTCTATGCGGATTTGAGCCCGGTAATCGGATCCGAACAGGGCGGCATCAGGCCGGTTCTGGTGATACAAAATGATGTGGGAAATCGTTACAGCCCCACCATCATTGTCTCGGCCATCACATCGAGGCTGAGCAAGGCAAAGCTGCCGACCCATATTGAAATCCCCGGTGAACTGTATGGGCTGAACAAGGACTCCGTCATCCTTCTTGAGCAGGTCAGAACCATTGATAAAAGAAGGCTGCGCGAGAAAACAGGCCATTTGGATGAAGTATTGATGATAAAAGTAAACGATGCGCTGAGCACAAGCTTTGGGCTGGAAACCAGATATATTCAATAACAAATACATATATGCCGTTTCTACCGGGAAACACCGGTAATTGATAATCGGCGGGGAATCTGGTTTGCAGACCGAAAGCCGGACAAGCTTTCAATTGAATCAGGTGATAGGGGGTTTACAAAGGATGAAAAAAAGAAGGCTGTTATTTCTGACGATCACACTGGTGGCGGCTATCGGGGCGATCACTGCTGCACAGGCTGCATCACAGGCGCAACCGGGCAGTGAGTTTGATCCCCTGGTTACCAAAAGCTATGTGGATGAGCAAATTCTGTTACTGACACAAAAAATCGGCAGCGGAACAGTACCCGGCGCTCCGTCCGGGGGCACACCCTCCGGTGGAACCGTGGACCAGCAGGTGATCAATAATCTGAGAACGGATATATCCGATCTGATTAACCTCACCATCCAGGCGGTCACAAGAATTCAGGAGCTGGAAAAACGGAATCTTGAGCTGGTTCAAAAGGTGGAGGAACTGCAGGCGGGCTTTGTGGTGGTTGAGGCAAACAAAGGCCAGAAAATTATGCTGGGTTCGGGTGCCGAGGTGCTGGTGCGCAGCGGCCAAACCAAAGCTATCCAGGGGGAACTGGGTGGCCTTGCGGATGCAACGGCTGCGGCGGATCTGACCGAGGGTGCGCTGATCACGAACCAGCATTTACTCATTTCCTCCCGCAACGACGGAAGAGGAATTCACATAACCTCCGACAAGGCATTTATGCTGATTAGGGGAAGCTATACCATCGAATAAGGGATGTAATATGAAAAAGGGAAACTTTACCCGGAATGTTGTAATTGTGGTGCTGTTTTTCTTAACCTTCTGGTTTGGAATCCGTCCCATCATTACCGGGGAAGAATTTGAAAGAAAAACAAGGAAGGCAGTCGGCCCTGCGGGAAAAAACCAATACGCTCTGGTGGTTTTTGGAACTGAACCCGAGGGAGTTGCCGCTGCCCTTTCAGCCTCACGTATGGGCCTTAAGACCCTGCTTGTCACCGAGGATCTGGATCCGGGCGGTATCATCAAATCCGCGCTGGTGACATATACATCCCCGGATTATGCCATCATCAACGGGGAAAAGAAAAGGCTGACAAACGGCATATATACCGAGTTTTTTGGTGAAACCGGCAGTAATTTCTCCATTGAAGACTACATATCCACCACTAAAAAGAAGCTGCAAAGAGAGCCCAACCTGAAGGTTATTTACGATGCTGGAATTCTGTCAGTACAGATGAATGATAATCTTTTGGAAGGAGTTAACATCTACGGAGATGGCGAAACCCAGTATGTTGAAGCGTCCGTGTTTATCGACGCGACAGAAGACGGAACACTGCTTTCGCTTTGCAATGTGCCCTGTTTTCAAGGATCCGGCGATATTAACGTACCCGATTCCTATATGCCGGTGGAATACAATTTCATCATTTCAGACGTCAACTGGCAGGATATCGAAAGCATCCGAAAGGGAAGACAGATCATGGATGATTTCCAATCGGTGCTGAAGCAATATCAGAAAAACAGCCCTAAAATCAGAATTTCCAATTTGAAATTTATCGGTCAGCCTGGGGATGATATCGTGATCAGCGGTATCCGGATGCATGGCGCTAATGTGAACGACCCTGAAAAGATGGAAGAGGATTTTAACGCCGCATTGAAGGAAGCGCAAATGCTGACGGTGTTTTTACAGGTGGTATTTGTTCCCTTCGAGAACTGCACCTTCCGCACAGGCCCATCCCAGTTCTATATCCCGGAAAACCGGCATTATGAAGGGCGCTATCGGCTGAAGGTGGAAGATATTCTGGAGAACAGAGATTTCCCCGACAAGGTCGTGATGGCCTCTGCCCCGGTGGATGCTGAAAAATTTGTCAGCGCCCAGATGTCCGAGGAGTATTCCTATATCATGGGCAACCCGACCGTCTATTCCATTCCGCTGGGCTGTTTCATCTCAAAAAATCTGGATAACCTGCTGATGGTGGGGAAAAAGGCCTCCTTTTCATCCCTTGCATCCACAAGCGCCGGCAGGATGTCAGTGAATATCACCGCAGGAGAAGCCATGGGGGTTACCGCAGCCTGGTGTTATCTGAACGATATGACCCCTGCCGAGCTGATGAAGGCACCCGAACAGGACATGAAGGAATACCAGGGTCTTTTAAAACGGGCGGGCCTTATCCTGGAGGACTTTGATATCCCCAATCCCAACGCGGATCATTGGGCATGGAACAGCATCAAGGTTCTTACCGAGTATGGCCTGGTAGCCGGAGGGATGAACAACGATTATCTGTTAAATGTTGAAAGCAATGAAGAGCATCTGACCACACTGCTAATCAATTTAATGGTGAAGGCTGCACCACAGAAATATTCGCTGGAGTTTGACAGCAGACTCAGCGCTTTTCGCAACGAAAATATTCTTACCGGTGAGAAAGCAGCCGAAATTCTTTTAAAGGCTGCGGACATTCCATACACGCAGGGAAACGCGTTTCAAACAGCAAAGGACAAAGGTCTGTTCCCGGCGGAAGTGTTGACAAGGATCAGCCCGGACAAGCCTGTCACACTGGATTGTGTATACGCCATAACCGTATATCTGATCGATAAATTGTAAGAATTGCAGGTGCACGGGCTTCAACACGATAAAAAGAAACGGCTGTGGTTTTCAGCCGTTTTTTCAACTTCCTTCTCTTTGATACCGTTAAAATTCATTCATAAGCCCCAAAATGCTAAGCCATGCTTTGCCGGCCTGGTTCTTCAAAGGAAACAACGGGCATCAGCAGGTCAATTTTTTGGTATACGATAAATGTGGACATCGTTGCGTTTAAATGTGTCTGTAAAGCTCCCGTTTTGAATCGGAATGGTTCGTTCTGTTCGAACAGGTTCGTAAGAAGCAATGAGGCAATCTTCCCCCGGAAGGATCACTTCTTTCTTTGAATTCCACATATTCGGGAAGTAGAC
>JAAYJG010000138.1 GCA_012523055.1 Ruminiclostridium sp.
CCGTATGCCTGTTACAATGCAACGCCCAAGGCGTTCACAAGATAATTCAGCCTTTCGGTGTCGAGGTTCTGGCTGAATTCCAGCCCTGATATTTTCGCAACATTGATCTGGTATGTCGGCAGCTCAAGCTGATCTTCGAAGTATTCGCGAATTCCCTTCATTTGAGAGCCCCCGCCAATCAGAAAAATCTTGCTGGGGTGTTCGCCACTGCATCGGGTCATATAGAAATCGATGCACATTTTAATGTCTTTGATGATCGAGTCCATCACCTTTCTTGCGGCCATGGAACACAGATATTCCGTTTCGGGTGAGGTATTTTTGGAAAGACCGTACATTTTCTTGTACAGCTCGGCCTTGTTCATTTCATTGGGTTGCATGACGAGATCCTGGAAGATTTGGGCATCGATTTTGCTGCTGCCCTTTAGAATGACACGGTTGAACTCCGGTGTTTTATCCTTCAGGATGTTGATGATGGTGGTTTCCGAGCCCAGGTCGATAACGATGAAGGTATTGTTCTTATGCTTATTGAACTTCAGCTGATTGGCCATGCTTTCCTTGCCCAGATCGATATCGAGCTGGAAGAACTTTGACACACTGTTGGAAGGAATGTCCACCGCCAGGGGCTTGAGCTTCAGATCATTCAGAATTTCGATATAGTTGTCGATGATCTTCTTCGACACCACCGTGACGAACACCTTAATCTTTTCTTCACCGCCAGCGGTGATGTTCCCGAGAATTTTATAGTCGATGCGGTTTGCGTCGAGATCAACGGGGATAGTGTCCTTGATTTCATCCCAGATCTTTTTATCCACCTCACTGTCGGGCACCTTGTCGATCATGATGATACGGGTGAGAATATTGGTGCCGGACATCACTATTTTTGCTTCCCTGGCATTAATGCTGTGTTCTTTGATCACGCGGCTTATTTCACTGACGACCTTGTCTTTGTCGCTGATGGCACCGTTTTTTATGCACCCCTTTGGTGTGTCGCCAATGCCAAAATTCAAGACAGCCAACCTGTCGTTCTTTGACTTCTTTACATGCACAATTTTCAGATACCGATACCCGATATCGATTGAAATAAACCCGTTGCCGAAAAAATCCATAATAGCCATAGTCTTAATGAGTACCCCCTTATCAGCTTCGCTTATCAGTTAACAACCAGAAGTTTTTTCAGTGCGTTTGGATCGATGGCGTACTGGTATGCATCCTCGTAGGAGATTAACCCCTTTTTAAACAGTGAAGCAATACAACTGTCCATGGAGTGCATGCCAAATTCACTTCCGGTTTGTATGGTGCTGTTGATCTGCGGAACCCTGGATTCCCGGATCATATTGGCAATAGCAGGTGTGATGGTCATCACCTCTGTGGCAACCACACGACCCGAGTTGTCTATCTTTTTGATCAGCTGCTGGGATACAATCCCTTCGAGTACTGTGGACAACTGGCTTCTAACCTGCGACTGCTGGTGCGGCGGAAAAACATCGATGATTCTGTCGATGGTCTTTGCGGCGCCAAGAGTATGCAGTGTTGAAAAAACAAGGTGTCCGGTTTCAGCTGCCGTTAATGCCGTAGCAATGGTTTCCTGATCTCTCATTTCACCGATGAGAATGACATCGGGGTCTTCTCTTAAAACTGCCCTCATCGCATTGGTATAGCTGTGGGTATCGGCTCCGAGCTCTCTTTGGTTCACCATGCTTCGGTTATGCTTGTGCAAATATTCTATCGGGTCTTCGATGGTGATGATGCGAAGACGCCGGGTGCTGTTGATATAGTCGATCATGGAGGCCAGCGTGGTGGACTTGCCGCTGCCGGTGGGGCCTGTGATTAAAACCAGCCCCCTTTGCTTTTCCGCCAGGGAATACAAAACATCGGGCAAGCCCAAAGCTTTGATATCAGGGATGTTCGTATTGATCACCCTGAAGGCCAGAGCATAGGAGCTGCGCTGCCTGTAAATGTTTACCCTGAACCTGCCGACACCGGATATCGCGTAGGCGAAGTCTATCTCGCCGGTTTCGATCAACTCCTGAATTTCTTCCTTGGAAAGGCATTGCTTTGCAAGGTTCAGACAGTCTTCCTTTGTGATAACCGTATCATCCAGATAGTATAATGATCCATGCCTGCGGATAACAGCCGGCAGCCCGGCACAAATATGCAAGTCGGAGGATTCATTTTCAACTGCCTGCTGCAGATATTCATTTAAATCCATCGTTTTCCCCCGTTTAATCTCTGACCGCTACGACGCTCAGCATTTCTTCCAATGATGTAACACCTGAAAGCACAAACTGTGCACAATTGGCGGCCAGTGTCTTCATACCGCCCTTCAGCGCAACTTCTTTCAGCTTCCCAACCGATGCATTGGCGGAAATAAGCTCTCTCAAGTCATCAGTAATGGTGACGATTTCGTATACCGCAATTCTTCCCTTGTAGCCTGTGCCGTTGCAGGCAGGGCATCCGACGGGTTTGAACAGTTTTGCATCTTTATCTGATTTCAGTATTTTTGCTTCACGCTCTGTGACCGTATACTCTTCCTTGCAATTCGGGCAAAGCCTTCTGACCAAACGCTGAGCGACTACGCCCACCAGTGACGAGGCGATAAGAAAAGGTTCAACACCCATGTCGATGAGGCGGTTGATGGAACTGATGGAATCATTCGTATGTAAGGTGGAAAGCACCAGGTGACCGGTGATGGCGGCGCGGATGGCAATCTCGGCGGTTTCCCCGTCACGGATTTCACCGACCATGATGATATCCGGGTCTTGCCGCAGGAAAGAACGCAGCGCATTGGGGAAGGTCATGCCGGCCTTTGTATTCACCTGAACCTGGTTGATACCGCGAACGGTGGCTTCGACAGGGTCTTCAACCGTGAGAATGTTGACGGTTGGCTTGCTGAGCTCGCGCAGCGCGCAATACAGCGTGGTGGATTTACCGCTTCCGGTAGGCCCTGTGACTAGCACAATGCCGTGAGGATTGGACAGTATTTTGTCAAATTTCGCCAAATCTTCATCTGTAAAGCCCAGATCGTGTTTGGTTTTATTGAAGCCTTCCTTGTCGGCGATACGAATAACCACTTTTTCACCAAACATGGTGGGCAGAACCGATACACGGAAGTCGTAGTTGCGGTTGTTGATCTTAAGTGCAATTCTTCCGTCTTGAGGCAGTCGCTTTTCAGCTATGTTCAGGCCGCTGATGATCTTCACCCTGGCAACCAGAATTTGCTGCAGCTTCTTGTCTTGCTTCATGACCTCTACGAGCTGGCCGTCGATTCTGAAACGAACCATGACGCAGTCTTCATAGGCTTCGATATGAATGTCGCTGGCGCCCTTGTCGATGGCGTTTTTAAAGATCATGTTCAGCATTCGGACAATAGGGGCATTATCAACATCGCTGAGGTTGATGGAGGTTTCAACTTCCTTTTTCTGAACCTCTACATCAATTTCTTCCTTCACCTTTTCCATCTCTTCTTCGAAGTTGATGGTGGGAACGGGTTCTTCTACTTCCTCGATAATGGGCTCGGGAATGATTTCAGGCTCTTTGAAATAAACGGGGATTAACTGCTCAATCTGTTCGGAATCGGCCAGCATGGGCTTGATTTCATGCCCTGTGGCAAGGCGCAGGTCGTCGATGGCAAACATGTTCAGCGGGTCGGCCATGGCCACCGTAAGAATTTCATCATCACAGTTCAGCGGCACAAGATGATATTTGATGGCGATTTTACGGTTGACAAGTGCGACAACCTCTTCCGGAATGACGATATCTTCAAGGTTCACATAGGGAACCCCAATTTGCTGTTCGAGATGTTTGTAGAGCTGATCTCTGGTAATAAAGCCCTCTTGCATGAGGATGGAGCCAATGACAGTGCCGGTTTCCCTTTGAATATCCAGGGCTTTGATGAGCTGTGCGTCTGTGATCTCCCCTTCGGCAAGAAGGATTTGACCAATTTTTTCCCTGAACAGGGCTGCGGTTTCCGGCGTAGTTGCGTGCTTCGGCTTTTCATCTGAGGCCGGAGCCATCTGTGCAACCGGTTCGGGCTTTTCGACTGCAAAAACCAGATCGAGCTTGGCCCGAAGAAGCAGCTCGTCCACCATGACAGGCTGGATGGTCAGAGAGGTCATTAAATGGGCGCTGTCAATGGCGAAGATGTTTTTCGGATCCTTCATGGCCACAACCAGGGTGTCGGTGCTGTCGTCTTTCTCGAGGGCGAGCATGTCAAACTTCCTGGATATTTTTTCCCCAAGCAGTTTGGGAACCCAGGATTCGGCGATGACATAATCTGTTAAATCGAGATATTCTTCCCCTTCAGCCTGAGCCAGCAAGGGGAGCAATTTGGTTTTATCGGCATATCCCAATTCTACAATGGAATCGATAAAATCCTTTCCGTTATCTGCCATGTTTACCTGAACAGACTGCAGCTGCTCGATGGAAAGAATGCCGTTTTGAATAAGTAGCCGTTTAAATGATTCAATATTACCGCTAATTGATATTCTCCCCCTTCTAATTGGTTTCTCACTGTCTGATGGTTTCTGTCGCTTTATATAGAAGGTATAAAGTACCTACTTTAAAAGACAATGTATTTATTTTATACCAAGATATAGTAAGGAAAAACATAAGATATTGAAATTATTAGGGTAATAAGTTGATTAAAATAAATTTATTACTGATTTTAAACAAATTTATCGGCTGTTTTTTGTTTAAGCTTCCGATTTCTTTGATATACTATTCCCATAAAGTTATTTTACAGCAAAAATTGTACTTGTGCAAGCCTTCTCCGAATAACTTCAATCCGATCATCGTTGGTGAGGTTTTTATCCGCTTCGAGGCTTTTTGACCTGGTTAGGGGCATTCAAAGAAGACATTTGTTGAATTGAGGGGAGTCATGATGGAACTTGTTCAAAAACAAAATATTCGGCCATACATTGATTTCTTTTTCCTTGACAGGAAGGATTTAATTTTAAACAGCTTCAGGTATGGTAATATGCATCACTATAAAAATACCATTCAGGAATTTTTTAATCTTCTGGATGTCGTTCAAAATTTTACTATAGAAGACACAAAGAAGATAGTCGTTGAGTTTTCTCTGGTGATCAACAACATCGCCTTTCATCTTGGAACCTCCGTGGAGCATGAGTTAGCACGATACTCCAGTTCCAGCTATGGCGATTACGATGTGACACATAACCATGTCGAGTGGCTGAAGAAATTTATTACCGCCATCTTTGACGCTTTGTATAACAAGCTGTATATGAACCGCCAGGATAAAAACAAAGAGCAGGTGTACTGGATTAAGTCATACATAGACAGCCATTTGGATGAAAACATCTCTCTGAGCTACTTCGAAGATACCTGTTTTCTGTGCAAGGAATACCTGCTAAAGCTTTTCAAGAATGAATTTGGTTACACCATATATGAGTACGTCCTAAAAATGCGCATGGAGCGTGCGCGTGAGCTTCTGGTCAGCAGTGATACCGAAATCAAGGAGATCACCAACCAGGTTGGCTACAACGACACCAACTATTTCTGCAAAGCCTTCAAGCGCTACTTCGGTATATCCCCCTCCAAATTCCGTAAATTCCACACAGCGTAAAAAGGCCTCACCAGAGGGTGAGGCCCAGGTACCTTGGCTCAATTTGACCATTGGGCGGGCCAGGTTCCTCGGTCTTTACACCGCGTAACACCGGAGACACGTTACACAGGTCGGGGCTTCTATAGTTTAAATGAACCAAGGGACCTGGGCCCCCGCCCCTGGCTTGGGAACCGGATGTAAATACGCAGCAGAATCAGCGCCAGACACAATATCATCATTTCAGGACAGACGAAAACACTGGCAAACCCAACGATTGGTGTCAGGAATGCTCTAACGATATATTTCAACAATTCACTTTGGGAAATATATTCCGCAATCGGCGGCGATACCCTGTAATAGAAATCTACGAAAGTCCTTCCCACAGCGTTCGTCAACAGAACCTCGTCTCTGAAGCGCCGCAGAAGCATGACGGAAGTATCGTCCGGTGAATCATA
This sequence comes from Ruminiclostridium sp., assembly GCA_012523055.1. Lineage (GTDB taxonomy): Bacteria > Bacillota > Clostridia > DSM-8532 > DSM-8532 > JAAYJG01. The sequence continues at coordinate 6,019 of JAAYJG010000138.1, forward strand.
AGCCGCTGTCGCAATAAAGCACCTGCTCACATCTGTGGGCATGGGAGATTCCGGGCTGGTGCGCTGATAACGAATGGTGCTGCCCTCCCAATGGCCTGTTATAGCCCTGCCTTCGATCATGTTTTCAAGAAATACTGTAGACTGCAGCGTATACAGCGGTGTAGCGCCGTCAGTATCTAAAGCTTCAATGGTATAGGTGATAGTGTTGTTGATTCGCTCATTTCCTTCGCTGCCTTCTGTCCAGGTGTTTTTTTTCGCCTTCTCAAAGGTGATGGAATACAGACCGTCGGTGATTTGTGTGGGCTCGGTATCTGACTTTTCCTGCATCAATTTTCCATCAACAAGGTACAGTTGAGAATCTCCCTCACTCATATCCCCTGAGTAATCAATTTCCGCATAGAAAGAAGTTTTCAGCTCACTGGTGATGAATTCCGAAACCTGCCGTGCGTTGGTTTGAGCAATCCATTTCTTTTCAGATTCGGAATAGGATTTGTTTATATAGTGAATAAAATTGTACCCGATCGCAAGCACAATGCCCAGTAAAACCATGGCGATTACCAATTCAGTCAGTGTCATTCCTTTTTGATTGTGCAGCTTTCTCATGTGCAAACCTCTTCATATATCCAGGTGTATTTATCGGAACATGATATCATACAGGTCTTTATTTGTGCCTGATGTCCAGGTATTCCAGCTGCTTCCGTGGTCTGATGACCATAGAATTATTCCGCTGTCTCCCACGGCGACCGTTTTCCCGGAATGATGGACGACCTTGTTCAGCTTGTTGTTTGTTTTGGAATTGGGTTTACTCCACGAATTGCCATTGCCAGAGCAAATAACGGTACCACTGGCTCCGACTGCGATAAATTTCGTTCCCGTCCAGACAACGGAGTTTAAGTCCTCATCGGTGACGTTTTTATGTTCTTTCCAGTCTTTGTTTTTCTCTTTCACAAATATTTTACCCTTATTTCCAACGATCACCATAACACCATCGTCATTTCCTGCAATGGCATTAAACTCATTCAAAGCAGAATCCAAAGGAGGCTGGCTTTCCCAGGTTAAGGCATCAGCAGACATTCTAAAGTGGCTGCGAGAGCCCACTGCATAAAACACTGAACCATCGGACCAGACACAATGGAGTGAATCCAACAGGTAGTCACTGCCGCTGTCATCGCTGTACTTTTTGTGCAGGTAAGCTTCCAGGCCTGTTCTTTCTGTTTCGCTGAGAACTTTATCATAAATCAGAATTTCTGCAATATCGCCCGTAAAGGTGCTGCCATCAACGGTTCCACCGATGTCAACGGGAGAATACACTGTTCTTTCAGACTTTTCCGTATCATTGTCAACCAGGGCACCATTTACAAAAAGCTGTGGCCGTTTGTCCATATACTTCACCGTGATGATGTTGAAAGCATTCAGTTTACCGCCATAAACAGCCTTAGCCGGAAAATAGCCCGAATCACTGTTTCCCTTCTTGCTATCGCCATGCTCGTATACGGATACCCCATTGTTTCCCATGGAGATGCCCATTCCGGCCTCCTGCTTACCCATATTTACCGTACCTAGAACAAAATGCTGTTTGTTTTTCCCTCCGTTGGGATGGTTTTTAATATCAACCTCATGCTCTTCCGTTGGTGCGGCGACAAGAACAACCGTGAAATCATCGGTTACAGCTGTGGTTGGCAGGAAACTCAATCGGTTCTCCCCATTGAACCTGACAACCGGCTTTCCATTCAGAACATTGGTTATATATTTAGGGAATACCGAGCCCTGCGCTGTTGCGTGATTGATCCCTGATGAATCATACCAGGTGCTCACTGATGTATTATTGGAAAGAGACAGAGCATCGGCTTTTAACCATGTTATCAACGCAGGATCCGCAGCAAGCGGAGTTGCTGGGGCTGTGAGGCTCCAGGACGAATCATCGTCGGAGATGAGAATTGTTGCGCCCTTTCCCGTTATGATCGCCTTTCGGTCGGAATTTCTAACTGACATGGAAAACAGATCATTGGTGTTTTCCGGCCCGGTCAACCTCCATGCCGAGGTATCTGGCGATGTCATCATGGTTCCGAGGGCCCCGAAGGTTAAGAATTCCTGATTTTTAAAGCTTACTCCAAAAAGATCTTCTTCAACACCTGCTGATTTAACCGTCCAAGGCTGATTTGTTACACCCGCGGAAACCAGCAGCGTACCGCGTTCACCGACTGTCAGCATATTGGGAAGATCTATTGTTAATGTGGCGCTTACGGTTTCCGACCCTGTCTTAACTGTAATCAAATAGGGAGACTGAGAACTGGTAAGCCCCTGTTTCAGCATGAAGGAAGCCTTAGCAGCATTTGAAACGGATAAGGATAAGTAGTAGGAAGAACCAATCAGCGTTTTATCTGCAGTTCTTATTTCCAGTTTGGAATGGTTGTTGATAAAGTGAGTGTTTTCCCCCGTGATAGCAATCAGCGTATCATTCGCATACCCCTCATTGATGGTGTCCGGAGCTATGATCATTCTGGCTGCCGAAGAAACAAATGATTTCAAATCACCGGCCTCTACCACAGTACCATCGATATTCTTTTGGGCACCGGAAACCCTGACAGGAAATGCACTGTCGATCATTTCAGTATACTCGCCATTTTCATCCAAATAGCCTTCGCCGGTGGACATGACTATTTCCATCTTCCCCTGATCATCCGCATTCTGCTGATGGAGCGTACCGGCTTTCTTCAGGCTGTTAACACTATACAAAAACAACGGTGTAAAGGCAGCGACAAGAATGCTTAAAATGAGCATGGAAATAAGAACCTCAATGATGGAAAAGCCTTCTGTGTGGTTACAGCATTTCTTTTGGGGTAAGCATAAGCCATGATTCATGAATCATCATCTCAATTCCGAAAGAACACGATGCAATCATCGGGTTCCGGTTTTGACACAGATGCTTTTGCAGGGATGAGTACTTCGCTGCTGATTAAATTGTTTAACCCGTCGTTGAAGTTATCGAATAAATCATCAAGATTAATAATGACAATACCATTTTGCTTTTCGTCTTCGGTATTTTTGCGTGTAAAATAGTATGCTTTGTTGGATGCAACCGTATCTTCAGCTGTCCAAAGCCAATAGTCGCGAATTCCGATTATCTCTTTGAAGTAAACATACCCGTATTTCGCGTTTGGGTCTATAGCATCCGCATTTTCCAACAAATCCGAGGTTATCAGCTCCTGCCCCGGAATCCCCAGCCCTTCGGGCAGATACAGAATGAGAACACCTCCGCCTCCATCGGCGTTGATGCGAATTTTTAACGTATCATTAAAAACGATTTTTTCACCTGCTGCAATCAGAAAACCAACCTTGTCGTCATTGATGGAAAGATCCATATAGCTGTCAAAGAAGAGCGCGCGAGCACCAAAGCTCACCCTGCAGTGCTCATTGTTATCCTTGTTCAGGCGCAGGGTTGTCCCCGGTCTGCCAACAACCGCCACACCCGCTATCTCATCATGAACATAGATATTCCTGCTGACATTATTGATTTTAACGGATTGAATATTGGGCCCAGGCAGAATGACACCATTCTCTGCGTACCATAAGCCTTCTAAATCTTCATTTTCCATCAGCATGCTGGAAGAATATTTTACTGTTTTGGTGGATGTATTTGCGTTTCCAGTAGACTGGATACTCCAGGTTCCATCGTCCTGCCTGGTCACGGAAACGTCGATATAACCGACCTTTGAATCCCCAGGGTCTGTTAAGACCATGGTTCCGTCCTCCCGCATGTAAACCCGGTCGAAGTTTTTTGTGCCCTGCGGTTTAGTGGTTTCCTGCTTCCACCATTCTATCGCCGCTTCAATACCCGAGCGGGCAAGATACTCGGCCTGCCTGGCGTCATTGCCCCGGGCAGCCGACAGCAGTTGGTTTTGGCTGAAGGAATACAGAACAGCACCCAAAATGGTAACAATTAAGATAACCATCAACACAACCGGCATGGACAAACCTTTTTCGCTGTTCAATTGAATGGGTTTCCTGTTCATTTAAACCACTATCCTGACCAGTTAGCATAAGGGACAGGTTCCTTGGCTTAATTTGACCAGAGGGACCAGGGCCCCGCCCTTGGCTTAGGCTTACTTGTATCGGATGGCGGAGCCGCTCGACTCCGTTGCACTGCTGATATTGTTCAACAGAATTTCAGTGCTGAGAGAATAATTTTCATCGCCTCTGTTGCCATATATATCAATTTTAACATAATATCTTCCTGTTGTATTGTCTTTTCTTATTGTAAAGAGTAAATCCGAGTCACTTTTAAAGACATCCTCGCTTTTATCGGTTATTGTTCCGGTTTTTCTGTGTTTGAGTACCTTGCTTTCAACATAGATGTATTGTGATGTATCATCCGTAAATGGAGCCGTGACGATCTCGATTTCCGTTACATTCCGTAGCTCCTCGATCACAAAGTTGCTTGCTATGTTTAGATTGGTCTGAAGCTGAAACCTGTCTCCTCCCTTTACGAAGGAAGTGTTGGTAAAATGAAAAAAGGAGTAAACCAGCCCAAGCACAACCAACGTCAATGCCATTACAACCACAAGCTCCATCAGAGTAAGTCCTGCATTACGGCGGAGCTTGTTGTTGGTCGGGCGGCTGCCGCGTTGCAGGTTCAAGGGGGTGGTACCTGTGAAGATTATCGGCAAGGAAGCTGCCGGGCGCTGCGAACTGGCAGGGGTGATACCCATATCACAATGGGATCGGTTAATCAGGAATGAATACCTTTGCTTCTGTCGTGCTTCCTTTTGCACTATCATACTCCACTTCCTTTTTTATAAGCTTTCCTTCCACTGTGTAAACATCGCTGCCGAATTGAATTTGCAGGTGCGGAATGGTTGGGTCTACATCATTTGGAGCAAGAAGTTCCTGCTCCAGGCCCATTTGCACTTCCTGCACCGCGGAGCTTTTCTCTCCCGAATCATGCACCTGCCGATAACCAAAAAGCAGCCCGGGAAGGACAATCGCCGCGATCAGCGCAAGTATGAAAACAGAAACAATGATTTCAGCGATGGTCATCGCTTTTTCATCTTTATATAACTGAATAGAATGTTTCATAGCCATCGTCCCTCCTTCTATTGCCATAAACCAAGGGTATATGTGGTTTTGCCCAATGTGGTTCCCGGCGCACTCCCGGATTCGAGTTCAAACGGAAATTCCATCTGTTTAAATGTGAATTCACCTTTATCGATACTCAGGGAACGCGCGACAATAGAACCTGTAAAAGTAACATTATTGTTCATATTTACGTTTGCGTTGGGCGCATAAATTAAAGCGTCGAGAAAAACCGGGTTGTTTCCAATTGCAATACTAGGCCCCCCGGAGTATAGATAACCGGTAAACTCGAAGTTATTTGTTATCTCTAAATTGGCTCGTTCTAAGTAAAGCGTGGCAAACAACTGGTACTTACCATTCAGTTTTAAAGGATCGCCCCCGAAATAAATGTTAACATGCTTTGGATCAGCAATGATGGAGGCATCCAATGTGCACTTTTCTGTTATATAAAGATTTAAAACGCCCTTCTTCCCTGGAGCTCTTTCAACCGTTAAATCACTGTACAATCTAAATTCTTTGGTAACGATGTTAATATCTTCATCACCTGAAATATAGACATAATCGTTGTTACCATATGAAACTGTATAGCTTGGGCTTGGTGGTGCGGGGTAATCAGGGTATTTTACAGTTGGGAAAACCAGTTTTTCGGTTAGGGTTGCCGTCTTGGGAGAGCCATGAAACTTATCAAGAACATAACTTGGTATCATGGATGCATCCATCCCTGGCGCAAGATATACGGTTCCCGATATAGAGGTTATCCCATTCAGATTTGGCAAAGAGCCCTCGCTAATTGCGATAGGTCCGTCGATAGTTGTGAGATTGTTTATATTCAGTCCGGACATTGCAAAAAGCACTTTATCTCCTGCTGTACTTACAGTGCCTTCTTTCTTAACATTAATGTTCACTGCCACAGTTCTGGAAATGCCCCCCACTTTAGCCTCTGACGAAACAACCAACAACCCTTTCGAGTCATCCCTGGTGACAGTAACCCTGATTTCGCCCGTACCGTCCAGATTAAAGGGTTCACTGGTTTTACCATTCAGATTCGATACGAAAGTATTCATGTCTGTTTCGGAAAGTGTTTCTGCTTTATTCAGAATGAGCGAAGCAACAGCATGGGCCCCGGAGCGCGCCATGTAATACGCCTGAACTCTTAGTTCCTGGTTTTCAGCCTGCTTCATGCTGGCGGAACCGATGGTCAGCGCAGTAACACTGAATATAACAACAATAACCATGATAGTCAAAACAATGGGAAGCGCAGAGCCTTCGTTACTCATCCATCTTTTTTGCATGAAGCTCACCTCCTTGCATCGGCATTTTCGAAATGCCCAAAATCCCCTGATTCATTGCCGTTGTTTTGATTTAAAATCAAAAACCATCGGGGGATCACATAAAATTCATTCATTCCTGTTTTATCGTTCCTGATTTTACAGTTATACGATGAATACGTTCACTGCTAAATCATCACACGTAATAACTCCTGTAATGAACTTATACCCTTTTTTACCTTGATTAAACCATCCATTCGCATGGTAATCATACCGTTTGCCACAGAATATTTCAACAGCTCGTTGGATGAAGCTCCTGTGATAATCATCCTTTGAATGGTTTCATCCACCCTCATGAACTCGTAAATGCCCATACGGCCCTTGTAACCGGTCTGATTGCAAAGCATGCAGCCTCTGGGCTGATACAGTGTTACTTCCTGCTCGTCATCCTCAAGGGGAAAATCCGGGATTGCTTTCATTACTTCATCCCGTGAAAGCACTTCGGGTTTTTTACAGTTCGGGCAAAGCTTGCGCATCAGCCTCTGTGCAACCACACCGGCCAGCGCGGATGAGGTGAGATATCTTTCCACGCCCATATCACCCAACCTGGAAACCGCGCCCACCGCATCATTCGTATGCAGCGTGGACAGCACCAGATGCCCTGTTAACGCGGATTCAACGGCGATTTTTGCCGTTTCAAAGTCACGGATTTCCCCGACCATGATGATGTCAGGATCGCTTCGCAGGATGGATCGCAGCCCTGATGCAAAAGTCATTCCGGCCTTGGCGTTCATCTGAATCTGGTTTAAGCCATCCATTCTTCGTTCAATCGGGTCTTCCAGGGTGATGATGTTTTTGTCAACCGAATTCAGCTTTGCCAGAGATGCATATAGCGTGGTGCTCTTTCCGCTTCCTGTAGGCCCGGTAATCAGGATGAAGCCGTAAGGCTTTTGGATGGTTTCGATATAGCTTTTCAAATGTGTTTCCGGAAAACCTAGCTCACTTAAGGTTATCAGCCTGCTGCTGCGGTTCAGAAGGCGCATCGTCAGCTTTTCGCCATATGCCGAGGGCAGTGAGGCGACACGCACATCGATGGTTTTTCCTTCGATTTTCAAGGTGATCCGGCCATCCTGGGGAACACGTCTTTCGGCAATATTCATTCCGCCAAGCACCTTAATGCGAGAGGTTAAGGTTGCATGAGCCCTGCTGGGCTGCTGCATGATTTCATGCAGAACGCCGTCAATTCTGAAGCGTACCCGCAGCATCACTTCCTGCGGCTCGATATGGATGTCGCTGGCACCGGCCTGCACGGCAAGGTTGAAAATCTGGTTTGCAAGCTGTACGGCAGGCTTTTCATCCTCCAGGCTCTCTTCTGCCTGCTTAGCCTCGTTCTGGTTTTCCTTTTCCTGATCCACCACGCTGTCCTGGGTATATTTCTTGATCGCATTCAGCAATTCCTGGTCGGGCACAACAACGGACTGAATTTCATAGCCTGTTAATATCCTTAAATCATCCAGCGCAATCACATCATTGGGGTTCATCAGGGCTACCTGAAGCCGGTTCTGATCAAAGCCTATGGCAAGGGCCTTGTACTTTGCCGAAGCTTCGGGCGAGATCAGGTTCATCGCCTGTATATCAATGGGATGATTGCTGAGCGTAAAAAACATGGATCCGGATTTCATCGCCATTGCATATGCGATGTCCTCTTGTGTGCATAAGCCCATATCCACAAGGATTTGCCCGAGCATCCCCTTGCTTCCCTGCTCAATAAGCTTTTTTTGCTGCAGCAGCGCTTCATCCAGCTGTTCTTCCGTTATTTTAC
>JAAYJG010000139.1 GCA_012523055.1 Ruminiclostridium sp.
GGATTTGCGTACTCCAAAGAGCCGGTACATTGGTGACGACACTTAAGCCGGTTTGTACCCATTTTTGAATCTCTGTTTCGGTGGAATGCCTCCCCAATACCACCAGGCATTTATTGTGTTGAAGCAGTTGCTGATTCATGGGGAAGAAAACATACGGAATCAGATCCTGATAAAAGGGAGTCGTAAAAAATACACGTTTGCCTTGCAGCAATAGGGAGGCCGATTTGGACAGATCGGAATGAATCTGCCTGCCCTGCTTTTGCATTTGCGCCAGGAACACGCCCAGCACCCTGTCTGAAGAAAGCCCGCTGTTGATGTATGAATCCACCGTTTCAGAATTATCAGTGATGTTTAAGGTATAATTATCCATCGTGTCTTCATACAGGATTCTGTCCCCGAAAAGCTTTCTGTACACCGTGCGCATCTGTGAATAATTGGTGACGGTTTCAGCTTCTTCTTTTTCACCCAGGAAAATTTCCATGTATTCGTGGAATGTAAACCCACCCAGAAAGAAGAATATCTCTCCCAGGACAATGATGCCAAAAACCGGGTAGGCCGGGTAAGTGAATACGCCTTCGCCCATGTTCGCCCTGAAAAGGCCAAACAGCAGCACCGACAAGGCAACCGCCGTGAAATAAAAGCCCTTGAAATAGGTTTTCAACTGCCCCCATTTGTTTTTCAGCAGGTTCACATTGTGTTCTTCATGAAATTCATAAAAAATGTCGGTGGTAAAATCAAACATGTTCTTGATTCTATCCCAGACCAAATTCGTAATGGGAAGGATCATAGCTTTGAGCGAGACAAAGCCCAACATAATCACGACATTCGCGACGAAGAAAATACCATAAACAAGGTCAATTTCGGCCAAAAAAGGCAAATACTCAGACAACACGCCCATGTAATGGATTAAACGCGAAATGATTTTATCCAGATAGATGACGATCACCGTGCAATAAATCAGTGCAATAAACGGCATCAGGCATTGTCGGTTACGCTTTGTCCTGTTCAGGTTTCCCTTCATGGAAAGCAGGCAGATGGAAACAAAGCAGGTGTTCCCCAAAAGAAAGTTTATCCAGCCGGATTGTTCCATTCATAAACCTCCTCCCGTTTCATCGTAAGCGCTTTGATAAAGCGATAAGGTGCTACAAGCTTTTCGCCCGATTTATTTAACGGAATTTCACATGCGCAGGAAGGTGTTTCAGGCGCATAGGCCATGTTGGTGTCGGGAGCCTGGGTGACATCAAAATCGGTGCTGCCGGTAAAATCGGCAGTCAGCTCCGGTGACAGATTATAAAGGCTCATGCACCACCGGCAATTGTGAATGTATTTGTCCAGGGTATGGGTATGCCTGTAAAGAATATACCGCTGGCTTGTCAGGTCATGTTTCTCGTTGGACAAGACAGCAAGATAGGAGGCCCCCTTCATATAGGTTGCCGCTTCAGACAGCCAGGTGGCGAACCGCTGGGCACTGTCGAAGACTTTTTCTTTAAGGGCGCTGATATTATTGTTAAAGCTGCGAATCTTTTTCCCAAGAGCATAGCGCATGACAATCAGCGTGATAAAACCTCCAACAGCCATGGCCAGGGAGAACAGCAGAATCAGCAGGATCGCTCTCAACCCGCTTCCCTCTTCTGTGATCGTATGAATGAAAAATGGGAGGAAGCTTAGAAAATACAGCACGACAGCCAAAACCCCCGCAAGAATCGTGATCCGCTTTGTCATTCTGGTGCGCAGGAGTTTTTGTATTTCCCGGTCCGCTTCCCGGATCTCGGATTGAAAGGCTTGCCCATCGAGGGTGTTTGAGGTTTCCGTAGTGAGCATTCTGTTTTCCGCCATTTCCATGGACTCCAACAGATCCTGCATCTGGTATTGATTCAGGTCAGTGACTTTTCGGGGATCCACAATGGCCACGGTTCTTGCATACCCCGCAGCTGTGTCCAGCGCCCGCATCGGTGCCTTGCAAAACTTCCTGCAGGATTGCTGCACGGTGCTGATCTGCTTTTGCCACTCCACATCATCCTGAACAGGACAATCCTTTGATAAACCAAAGCGCTGCGAATCCACCGACATGCTTTCGGGATCATATCTGTTAAAGATGAGCGGAACTCTGGCTTTGATGTCGGGTGGGTCGTCAGTTTTGTCCGGATCCGCCGGTACAATCAGCTTTTCCGATTCCTGAAGAAGGGTACTTTTATAAAAATTCAGCTTGTTATAATACTGTGATGCTTCTGTTTTAAAAGCCTCTGTGTCCAATTCCACCGATGCCCTGTAAAGCTTATATGCCTGAAGTTCGCTGGGAGGAATATCATTGACCGTTATAGTCAGAACCGAGCACCAAAAAGCAAACAGGTTTTTGTGATAAAAAGCATGAGCGGGATTTTCAATGTCGAAAAGGACAAAGCGGCACAGATCCGGATACTGGTTTCTGGCCCAAAACATTGAGTTTTCAGCTTCAAACCGATGGTTCCAGGATTGCTCGATCTGGTGCTGCGGCTGCTCTTCTTCATTTTTCTGGCGCAGGGATATCAGAACCATCTCAATGGGCCTTGCAGCCAGGAACTCAAACCGGGTATCCGCTTCATTCGGGTTGAC